>JAKSCP010000011.1 GCA_022360535.1 Pseudomonadales bacterium
CGATATGAATTTGGATGTCCGGTTAGTGACGAGACTTTCAGAGCCGTCCAAATCTCAAAGTCTGAGCTCTCGAAGAATAGAGTTAATTAGCGGTTACGACACATAACAAACAAACCAAACAAGGACAGGATTGACGCCCTGCCCATTATTCAAGGCGTTATTTGCAGCGCATGACCGAGGCGTTGAGTAGTTAAATGAGGCTACGAACAAAAATAATTGGCGGCTTGGCTTCAGTGGTTGGTCTAACATACTACTTCCTAATTCCTCGAATGACGGTACTTAGTGTGGGCGAGCCAAATGATACCTCCACCACCCGGGGCTTTGGCCGTGATCACCAACTGCATTTAGATGAGGAGCGCATGCTTTTCTATAATGGCAAAGAGCAATTTGCCGTTCCCGAAGGCAGTAAGGCCACTCTTCGTGTAGGGAGAATTGGCAAGCCGATTATTACGGTTGAGGATGTGCGAACTAGATGAGTTCCACACATAACAATCAAACCGATCAAGGACTGAGCTAAAGCGCAGACCATTATTCATGGGCGTTATGTGTTTCGAAACACTGAGCACTGGTCTTCCCGCGATGTTAAAAACAAAATGGTATCGCTTATCTATAAGATTCTCGGCACAGCCAGGGACGAAGCCACTTTAGATGAAACCGCTAATTGACCCAAGGATTGAAGCATTTCAACAAAAATCACAGAAACCTTTGCTATCAGCAATAGTTTGGAACAATGGCGAACTCTTTGAATCTTCCTATGGAATGGAAAAGGACTCATCAATAGATGTTTTCGAAATCGGCTCAAATGGAAAGACGTTTACTACTACCCTGCTTGCAACTCTAATTCAAAATAAGATTGTAAATCTGGACGATCCAGTGAGCAGATTCAGGCCAGATTTACCTTTCGCGAAAGCCATTACTCTAAAGCAACTGGCAACCCATACCTCCGGACTGCCTCCAAACCCTCTCAAGTGGCACAAGGTTCTTGGTCGAGGGGCAATAGACTCAATTCTGAACTTCAATTCGGACCAATTCGAAGACTACTTGTCGGGTATTGAAAAGCTCCCTAAGCCGAAGAGCCCAAAATATTCAAATCTCGGAATGGCATTACTTGGAAACCTACTAGCGGGATGCTTAAACCAAACATATGAACAAGCGGTAAAAGAATTAGTACTAGAACCCTTAGGAATGCTTGAAACCCATGCATCTGTGGAGAAATATGATGACACGCGGTTGGTCAAGGGGCATTCGGCAAATGGCAGGCCCACACCACATTTCACTTGGGAAAGCATGGAGCCTGCCGGAGTTTGGTTCTCAACTCCCAGCGATATTATGATTTTTCTCAAGGCGTACCTAGGGCACTCAGGAGACAAGTGGAAGAATGTATTGAAGATTACGACAGAGCCAGTTGCTAACTATTCCAAGCAGTTGAGTATTGGACTGGGGTGGATATTGTTTGAGAGTGAAGAGGTAGGCAGAATCTGTTTCCACAATGGAGGAACTTTTGGACAACTCTCTACTTTTGCCTGTGCGTTAGAGAAAGATATTGCCATTGCTCTATTTAGCAACAGAAGAGAAAGATTTTGGCATCCCTTTCTGACCAGCTATCAGATCGATGCAATGGCAATAGACATATTAGAAATACTCGGCGAGTATAATGTCTCACAAACTAATAACACTTAGGGTATATTACTGTAGCTTTGCACTTTTTCTAGTTATGGGTGCAAAGCGACCTTCGTTAGGTGAAACTTTGAAAGTTCGACCAGCACATATCAATCAAGGACAATGCCAGCACCCTGGCCATTGTTCAGGACGTTGATGCGGCTGATTGCATTCCGCACCAGACTCATGACCGCCTTGATGAGCAACTTTGACATCCTGTTCTCCTATGAAACCAAAGCCACTCTTTCAATTTCTTGAAACCGCGAATGAAAGACCTGCCCCTTTCTCGGTATATTCAGCGAGAGAGCTTTGGACAGAAGAACACACCTCGTCTCAAATGCTGGCCTACCATCTCAATGAAGAAGTCGATCTTTCATCCAGGCGCGCGGATTTCATAGAAGACTCTGTGCGTTGGATGACGGAACGCTTTAATTTATCCAGTGGTAGCAGAATTATAGATTTTGGCTGTGGCCCGGGGCTGTACACTTCCCGCTTCGCCCGACTTAACGCCGATGTCGCCGGAATCGATTTTTCCTCGCGATCGATTGAATATGCTCGCGAATTAGCGCAGAAAAACGAACTGGATATCACTTACTTCGAAGCTGATTACCTTGATTTCGAGCCAGAGGGCAAGTTTGATCTTATCATCATGATCATGTGCGACTTTTGCGTGCTATCTCCTGATCAACGCCCCAGAATGCTGTCGAAGTTTAAGAGACTGCTGGCCGATGGCGGCCATATCGTATTGGATGTCCATTCTCTAGGCGCATTCTCCACGAAAAGCGAAGCGGCGTTCTATGAGAAAAACCAACTCGACGGCTTTTGGTCAGCAGAACCCTATTATGCTTTCGTGACAAGCTTTAAATACGAGACAGAAAAAGTCAGTCTTGATAAGTACACGATCATAGAAGAGGATCGAAAAAGAGAGATCTACAACTGGCTTCAGTACTTTACGCCTGACATGCTTGAAAAAGAAGTCGTGTCAGCCGGGCTTAATATCGAAGAAATATGCGGCGATGTCGCGGGTGGTTCGTACAGTGATGACTTAGCAGAATTTGCCGCCATTATAGGAGATAGTGGGGACAGTGAATGAGCGCTATGACAGGCAGCAAAATGGATCGCCCTCGCCATACGTCTAACCCAGACTCATGAGCAACTGGACAATCAGAGCTGCCAATCTTGAAGATGCCGAAGGATTGCGAAACTGTATGCTAGGCGCCTACTCCGCCTATGCTGAACGCATGGCGAATGACTCCTTACCACCATTAGAAGCCGACTACGCAGAGGAAATCGAAAACTTCCCTACCTGGGTAGCGGAATCAGATGACAGCATTGTCGGTGGGCTCATCATGTGCTTTGATGAGGACCGCGCCACCTTATCGAATATTGCGGTAGACCCAGACTTTCAGGGACATGGGCTCGGACGGGGACTTCTCGACTTCGCCGAAAGCGAAGCGAAAAGGCAAGGTTTTAATAGACTGCAATTGGCAACCCATGAGTTGTTAACTGAGAATCTGGCTATCTACAAGCACCTTGGATGGAATGAAACAGCCAGAGATGGTGGCAAAGTGTTCTTTGAGAAAAATTTGTCCTAGACATTATTAAAAGATGCCAATCGCAAAAAACGGAAATTGCCCGATCTATTACGAGGTCACCATCGACAACGACGGGCCGACCCTGGTGTTAATTGCCGGGCTTGGTGAACAGATCGGTGCCATTGAGTATCCAATGCAACAATGCGAGCTATTCGGTAATGCAGGTTTTCGAGTAGTGCGCATTGATAATCGCGAAACAGGCTTATCTGGGCCCGACGCTGACAGTGAAACTGTGCCCTTCACCCTGCTGGATATGGCTGATGATGTTGCGGCTGTCATCAATGACCTGGGTGGTGGACCGGCGCATGTACTCGGCGCTTCCCTGGGCGGTTTCATTGCCCGTTGGTTGGTCATTCGCCATCCTGAACTCACCTTAAGCCTTACCGTGGTGATGAGTGGCTGCGGTGCCAGTCCTGACGAGGATGGCCCACAAATCGAAGCCGAGGTTCGCGAAAAGAATAGCCAGGTACTCGCCGCTCTCCCTAAAGATCAGGCAATCGAAAACCTGGTGGCCTACTGGCGCTGGCTTTGGGGCAATAGTTATCCCTTCCCCGAAGAATTTATACGGGAACGGCTAGCCTATTGTTACGACCGCGCGTACAGACCGGAAGGCATTGGACGTCAGCTCCAGGCGGCAATCTCAACCCCAGGATTATGGGAAGCCCAGACCCAGATACAAATACCGACCCTGGTACTGCACGGGGGCGAAGATCCTTACTTCTCACTTACCCACGGCGAAGCAATCGCTCAGCGAATTGGTGGCGCAAAATTCTGGGCGGATCCACGAATGGGACATATCATGCATCAGGAGCAGTGGGAAGAATTGGCCCAACGAGTAAAAGCACTTGCAGGTACCTAAAAATCACCAACCAATAAGCCAGGCTTGTGGAGCAATCTCATGGATTACATCGATGGTTTCGTAGCGGCAGTACCCAGTGACAGGAAAGAAGACTATATCGAGTTTGCGCAATTAGCTGCCAAGGTCTTCAAAGAAAATGGTGCTCTCCGAATCGTGGAGTGTTGGGGAGACGATATACCGCAGGGAGAAGTCACCTCGTTCCCCTTGTCCGTTCAGCTTAAAGAGGACGAAACAGTGGTTTTTTCCTGGGTTGTCTGGCCGTCCCGGGAAGTGCGGGACGAAGCCTATCCGAAAATAGAAGCTGATCCTCGCATCCAGCCGGACGTCGTATCGCCACCATTTGATGGCAAGAGAATGATCTACGGCGGGTTTAACATGATAGTGGATGAGTGAATTCGCGCTCAAGCAAAGGGGGTTAGCAATGAGTGAAATGATCGCAGTAACTGGCCAGTGTTTATGCGGCCAGGTGGAAATCAAATCTGAAGCGGCCGAACCAAAAGTGGGCGCCTGTCATTGCAATATGTGCCGCAAATGGGGTGGCGGCCCGTTCATGGAAATCAACTGTGGTGCTGGCGTCACTATCACCGGAGACGAACACGTCAAAACGTTCGACTCGTCTGAATGGGCGGAGCGAGGCTTTTGCGAAAACTGCGGGACTCATCTGTTCTATCGATTGAAAGGCACTGGTGAGTACATGGTGCCGGTAGGATTGTTCAGCAACGATGCGGAACTCTCGTTCAAGACCCAGGTGTTTATTGACGAGAAGCCAGGCTACTACAGCTTCATCGAAGACACTGAAAACCTGACTGGTGAACAATTGTTTGCCATGTTTGCACCTCCCTCCGAATAGACACCGACGTAGGGCTTTAGTTGACACCAGTTGTATGAGCTTTAAGGCGCCGCGCAGTCTCCTTCTTGTCTTCGTTGTCGCAGGGCTGGCTAGCTGTTCCGACCAGGTTGGCCAGCGCTATACCTACGTTCTCAGTACGGGTAATACCGGCGGCACCTTCTACCCCGTTGGTGTTGCTCTCTCCACGCTGGTAACCGCCGAACCTGAATCCGAATTTTCTCTGACTGCCATTAGCTCGGCTGGCTCGATGGAAAACATCAAATTGCTAAGGGACAACCAGGCACAGTTCGCCCTGGTGCTCGGAATCTTTGCCGCCTGGGCCTGGGATGGTGTGAGTCCTATTCGCAACCCCCAGCCCCATCTACGAAGCATCAGCGCCATGTGGCCCAATGTGGAACATTTTGTACTGACATCAGACCTGGTCACCACTGGCACAGTCTCCGACCTTGGCAACCTGAACGGTGAACGTTATGTATTGGGCGCGAGAAATTCCGGTGCCGAACACACTGGCATCTACATTCTCGAATCCTTAGGTGTCGATTATCTTGAGAAATTCAATCTGGGTTACATGACCTATGGTGCTTCTGCTGCCGCAATCCAGGACGGCAACATCGTCGGCATGAACGTACCGGCGGGAGCACCGGTGACAGCTATCACTCAGGCCTATGCCCAAATGGGTAACGACATGACGGTATTGAATTTCAGCGCTCGAGAGATAGCTGCCATCAATGAACGCTATCCACTATGGCGTGCCCACGAGCTGGCCCCCGAAACCTATCCTTATCAAGTAGAACCCATCACGACAGCAGCCAGTCCCAATGTACTGATCGTACGCAACGATGTCCCAGAAGAGATTGTTTATCAGCTCACCCAATTGATGTGGGAGAACCTGGCAGCGCTGCAGCAGATTCACAGCGCCACCCTTGCAATGGCGATTGAAGAAGCGCTGGAAGGCATCCCCGTCCCGCTGCATGCCGGGGCCTTACGCTATTATCGCGAACAAGGGATTGCTATTCCTGAGCGTTTGATTCTGGAGGAGCCATCCTCCGTAAATGGTATAGACAGACTTACTACACAGTAATTCTATTGCCAGCAAAACAACAGTCTTGTGGGTATCCCCACAAGACTGTTACGGTCTGGGAAAACTATCACTCACCCTTTTTGCACTCTTTTAGCGCAAAAACTCCGTCCAAAAGGTAATCAAAATCAGCGACAGCAAAACGAACGGCCAATAGGCCAGCTTGACCATTATATTGTCGTCGTAGTGAATAAACTTGAGCCACATTGCGGCCCGATGGCGAAACAGATAAGTGTTGGCTGTTGCAAGGACCAGCATGGCATACATCAAGATATAGAAATACTCGATATAAACTATATTGGTGCCAGGAAACTGTTCTCTAAGTTGAATATGGGCCAGTAACACAACAAAAAACAGCGCTGAACTTCCACCAATAAATACACTTGTGTCAAAACCATGTCGCAGAGACAAGTCTTCATCGTCGCTCACAGTCAGTAAGGCCGAAAACAACAACGATGCAACCAGGAACAAGGGCAGCAAATAGATGATAAAGGCATTGCCGAACTTTCGTTTAATCACGAAGTTGTAGTGCAGCTCTGGCGTACCATGCTGACCAATGTATTCAGGAATTCCGAAATTGGTATCGTAACTGGCAATCTTGTAATCAAAGAACGTGTTTTCCCGCTCCCAGGTCTCCAACACAATTGACTCTTCGATGCCAAAAATATCGTTAGTCCCCGTAGCATCATACGAACCATAGTCCGGAATGAGCAAGATGTTGTCAGCAAAATCTCGTGGCCACATTCGCACCCAGACTGTCTTATGATCGAATGGGTAGTCGTCGTATTCGAAAGGTTGTCTTAATGTGGATTCGAAATACCAGCCTATGACTTCGGAGTTGCCTTCGCGCCTTCGGTAGATTTCTTGCGGTGGTATGGAATTGCCAGA
>JAKSCP010000010.1 GCA_022360535.1 Pseudomonadales bacterium
GTGGCTTGAAGTAGGGGATCTGTGCCGGATGACGTGGTGCGCCTGCACCTGGGCCATTGGCGTATTGGGCGTAGGTTGTACCCGTTGGCAGTTCGTACTGCAGGTCCGCTTCTTCACCTGGTACCAGTTGTACCGGGCTACAAGCGGAACGTGAAGACACGTACAAGATGCCGGTGGTTGGATCAGCTACCGCAGGTGCTGTGATGTTGGCACCACCACCACCACCTGGACAGAACATGGCGGCACGCTTGCCGGACTCATGTCCACGCTGAATAGGCGGTAAGAACAAGGGGCCCATCATGTAGTCAGCCATGGCGTTGATTGCTTGCTGACGCAGTTCAGGTGTCCAGTCCACCAGGTCATTGATCGAGATACCTTGGATATCGAACGGCGCTGGCTTGGTGGGGAAAGGCTGTGTTGGTGACAACACTTCACCTGGTACTGTTGATTGAGGAACGGGTCGTTCTTCAATTGGCCAAATAGGTTCACCAGTCAGTCTGTTAAATGCGTAAACGAAGCTCTGCTTTGTAACCTGCATAACGGCGGGGATTTCACCCTGGCCAGGTACGTTTACGTCCAACAGGATTGGTGCCATCGGATTGTCATAGTTCCAGATGTCGTGATGCACCATCTGGAAGTGCCAGGCACGCTCACCAGTATCAGCATCCAGGGCGATCAGGCTGGTACCAAACAGGTTGTCACCAGGGCGGAATCCACCGTAGTAATCGATAGTGGCGCCATTAGTTGGCACATAAACCAGGTTGGCATCGTAATCGACAGAAAGAGGAGCCCAGGAAGACACGTCACCGGTCCATTCCCAAGCATCGTTCTCCCAGGTCTCATGGCCATACTCGCCAGGACGCGGAATTACGTTGAATTTCCATTTGAATTCACCGGTCGCTTTGTCATAAGCAAGAATGTCACCTGGCACGTTTTCGATGCGTGACTGGTGGTAGCCTTGCTCAGCAGAGTTACCAACGATCACGGTGTCATTTACTACAACCGGTGGAGAGGAGGAAGTGATGTAACCGACTTCCAATGGAATACCTTCATCGGGATCGTAGGGGTGGCCAAGATCAGCCAGCAGATCGACGACACCTGAATCTGGAAAGCCATCTACAGGAACGGGTTCACCGAAGCCTTCCAGCGGAGTGCCGGTTACTGCGTCCAGGGCTACCAGGAAGAAACCAGGAGTCACGATGTAAATTACACCGCGTCCATCTACTTCACCATAGGCAACGCCCTTACCGTAGTCGGCGCGCATGGAGTATTCCCAGCGGCCGGTATTCGGTAGACGATAGCTCCACATTGTCTCGCCAGTCTTGGGATCGATTGCTACCACATGGCGGCGTGCACCGGCGACGGTGTACAGGGTACCGTTGATGTAGCTAGGCGTGGAGCGACCGCTACTTGCGCCCATGCTGGCACCATCCCACTCCCAGACAACTTCCAGGTCTTCGAAATTATCGATGGTTATCTCACTGGCTGGTGAATAGCGGGTGTTGCCCAGGTCGTTACCCAGGCTGAACCATTCAACGGAGTCTTGTGCCAGTAAGCTTCCCGAACAGGCAAAAACCAGCGCAGCAACTGCGGCAGATTTGAGACCTTGCAGGGTGTTTACTCTTATTGTCATTTTGAGCCTCACTGAGAAAAATGAATTCAGTATTGCGGTACCGGATCAGAGGGACTGGCTTAGAAATAATTCTTATAATTCAGTCAGTTAACAATGAGCATATTTCATGCACAGAGCTACCAGTACAGCGTCGAGGCTAACTGATGGACTGGGCTTTGTCCATGAAGAAAAAGTTACCAATTTTTACAAAGGAATTTTGAAAAATGGCTAAATATCAGGCATTTGGAAGTCGGCCTGTTCTAGTTCGGCCCGCAGGTTTTGCAGCTGCTCGTCGTTTAGTGAAAGCAGGGGTGGGCGTACCCGCATCCAACCGGGTTCGCCGCTGTAGATTCCTGTGGCTGCCTTGAGTGCAGAGATCATGGGATAGCTTTGGAAAATAGCCCGGATCTGATTCAGGCGTTGTTGCCGCTGCTCCGCATCGGCGGACTGCCAATGGTCAAACAAGCCTTTGATCTCAGCTGGATTCACATTGGCCGTGGCGGAGATGCAACCAGCGCCACCTGCCTGCATGTTCTGTAGTAAAAAGGTCTCCGAGCCACAAAATACACGAAAGTCCTCGATACCCAGGTCATTGAGTTGTTGGGTGTGCTCCCAATCTCCGGAGCTGTCTTTGATGCCTACCACGGTCTCCGGGTAGTCGCTGCATAAGCGTTCAATCAGCGGCAGGTTGATACCAACCTGGGCTACCGGCGGTATATGGTAGAGGTAGATATGCAACCTATCGCTGGCAACGCGCTGAATGACTTCGCTATAAAATGCGTACAGACCCTCATCGGGCACACCTTTGTAATAAAACGGGGGTAGCATCAGTACCCCGGCGCAGCCTAACTGTACCGCGTGTGCAGTAAGTTCAACGGCATCGGTCAGGGCACAGGCGCCAGTGCCCGGCATGAGCCGATTCGGGTCGATACCGGATTCGCAAAGGCTATCCAGAAGCTGGCGTTTCTCGTTGGTATTCAATGAGTTAGCTTCACTGTTGGTGCCGAAGACGGCGAGTCCTGCGCCTTGGCTCAGCAGCCATTGGCAATGCTTACTCAGCAGCTCAGCTGCGGGTGAAAGGTCGTCCTTGAAGGGCGTTATAACGGGAGCGAGAACGCCGGAAAATCTGGGTAAACTCAATTTTCTGTCCTGTATAGTCACTAATCTGTGTTACCTCGCACTCGCTCAGCATGAGAAGTCGAGAGGGAGATCGAGATGTTAAAACTTGTCATCGGAAACAAAAACTATTCTTCCTGGTCCATGCGGCCCTGGGTACTTTTGAGTCACTTCAACATCGTTTTCGATGAAGTACGAATACCGCTGTTTACCCAGGATTATCAGCAAGAACTTGCCAAATACTCCCCATCACTGAAGGTACCAGTGTTGATCGATGGTGATACGACTATCTGGGATTCTCTGGCAATTTGTGAGTATGTTTCAGAGAAATACCTGGGCGGCGCGCCACTGCCATCCAGCGCCAAAGAACGAGCCCTTTGTAGAGCCTATTGTGCAGAAATGCATGCGGGATTTTTCGCCATTCGAAATCAGCTCCCGATGAATTGCCGGGCACGCAAGAAGCTGACTCTGAATAGCCAGCTCGAAACGGAAATCGCCCGTATTCAGAGGCTTTGGGACGAGGCGCGGGAGAAATACCAGGACCAGGGGCCTTACCTGTTTGGTGAGTTTTCCATTGCTGACGCCTTCTATGCACCAGTGGTGATGCGCTTCCTCACTTACGGGATTTCCCTGTCTCCATTGAGCGAAGAATACCTCACAAATATGGTGATGAATGAGGCGATTCAGTCCTGGGTGCAGGAAGCCCAAACAGAGACAGAAGTGCTCCCTGATTTTGAGTTGGGGGAGCCCGTGGAGTTCGAGTTGGAATCCTGGTCACAGCGCCCGTAAACACTGGTAAAAATGTGCAAAAAACTTCCTCAATTTCGTCAATTTTCAAGCGCTTAGACCGATACCTAACAGTATAACTGGTGATCCCAGGCATCCGTGCTGGGCCGCCGAAAAGAATTCTTTCAATGCTGTAGGTAGCACTCATGTCTATGTATCTGGAATATTTTTCCCTGACGCGTCATCCGTTTCGCATCACTCCAGATACTTCATTGTTTTATTCCGGCGGCGACGACGGCCGTGGCGTTGTACTCGATGCCATGATGTATGCCATCGAAACCGGCGAAGGCATTCTCAAAGTTGTGGGTGAAGTAGGCAGCGGCAAGACCATGTTGTGCCGCATGCTGGAAGAACGCATTCCCGAAACAACCGAATTGGTTTATCTGGCCAATCCCAATCTCAGTGCAGAAGACATCCTCTACGCCATCGCCTTCGAATTGAAGTTGCCGATTCGACGTGACACAACCAAGCTGCTGGTAATGCAGCAGCTGCAGAACTACTTGCTGAAACAACACGCGGCCAATCGCAAAGTGCTGGTCATCATCGAAGAAGCGCAGGGTATGCCGCTGGAAACCCTGGAAGAGATTCGATTGTTCAGCAACCTGGAAACCCATCGTGACAAGTTAATGCAGATTATTCTGTTTGGTCAGCCTGAGCTGGATAAAAATCTCAGCGCCAAACACATTCGCCAATTGCGCGAACGCATTACTCACAGTTTCTATCTGAATCCGCTAACAGCAGAGCAGACTGGTGATTACATTCGCTTTCGTTTGGGCGCTGCTGGTTGCCCTTGCCCTCACTTGTTTACTGAACGTGCTGAATGGTTAATCGCGAAAGCCTCCGGCGGTCTCACCCGACGCATCAATATTCTTGCTGACAAAGCCTTGTTGGCAGCCTTCGCAGAGAACGTGTTGGAGTCGCCGGAAAACCTTAGCCCTGACGTACCACCGGTAGTCACAGCACGGCATGTGATTGCTGCCATTCGCGACAGTGAGTACTTCTCCTTCGCATTCAAGTCCCTGTTTTCGCCGCTGCGTATGGCTGGTGCCAGCATGGTAGTGGCGGCAACTGTTCTGGGGTTTATATTCTGGCCATTGTCTGCCGGAGAAGCGAGACAAAGCCAGCAGGACGTGATTCCTATCGAAGCCCCGATATTCAATATGCCTTTGGAGAATGAGCCGGCCAATGTGTCTGCTGCTGAATCAATCCTGACACCGATTGCCATTGACGCCTCGGTGGTGCCAGAACCACCAACAGAACTGTTGGAAGAGGTAGCGGCTGCAGAGATGCCGGAACAAGAAGCGGCCATGCAAACTGCAGCAGCAGACTTTGAGTCTGTTCAGCCAGCATCGGGTCCTGGCCGTTTTGTTCCTGGCAGAGTGTTGGCTTCTATCGACTGGTTACAGGATGCGAATGCAGATGGCTATACGGTGCAATTCATGTCCGGTGAAACGAATAATATGGATTTCGCCGAATCCTTTCTCGCCGTTCTCGACGAAGAAGGTCTGCTCGATGAGTCTTATATCTGTATGAGCATCGTCGAGGGGGAGAGCTACTGGACGATTAAACATGGCACTTTCGATGGCTTGAGTGTCGCGCAGACTTTTATCGATCAACTGCCGTCGCAGTTGTACGACTACAAGCCCTTTGTTCAAAACATTAGCAGTGTTGAGTGTAACGCCAACTTTTCGGTGGCAGCACTCATTCTGGAGTAAGTCTCAATGAAGCGTGAAGTCAGCAGTAAACTAATCTTTTCCGCGTTGGTCGCTATGGGATTGGTTTCCTGCAACAACCTCCCATTCGATCCGCCAACTTCTGACGCAGAGTTCGATGTTGATAACCGGCATATCGCTGAAGAACCCGCTGCAGCTCCTGCAGAGGACATTCCTGACATCGTGCAGACTATTCCGCTGGTGACACCGCCACAGGAAGAAGTGCCACTGGAGCTGTATTCGGTGGTGGTGCAGGACGTTGATGTGCGCGAGTTGCTGTTCGCCATGGCCAGGGATGCGGACATCAACATCGATGTGCCCGGTGACGTAACCGGATTGGTAAGCATCAATGCTATCGACCAAACCCTGCCACAAATTCTGGAGCGCATTGGCAGACAAGTGGACATCACCTGGCGCTTTGAGCGCGCGGACTACCTGATTGTGCAGGCGGACATTCCGGTCTGGCGCAACTATCGAATCGACTACGTGAATGTGCAACGTAGTACGCAATCCAATGTCAATGTGTCCTCTGCAGTCACTGGTGGAATCGGTGATGATGGCGGTGGTGATGAAGGTAATAACTCCACCACCACATTGGCGCAAACCACAGAGAATGCCTTTTGGGATACGCTGACAGCCAACCTCTCAACTTTACTTGGGGAAGGCGGCGCCGAAGAGGTTGCAGCCAGCGCTATTGTGATAAGTCCCGAAAGTGGTTTGGTATCGGTACGTGCCACTAATCGCGAGCATGAAGCGATTTACGAATTTCTGGAAGGTGTGAGAACCCGCGCACTTTACCAGGTTATGATTGAGGCGACGGTGGTTGAGGTAAATCTTAACGACCGCTATCAGGCGGGCGTAGACTGGTCCGCTCTGGCAAGAGATAACGGTCAGGTTAGTTTCAACCAGAATTTAACAGGTTTGAACCTGGATACTGCGCCAACCAATATCCTTACTATCGATAAGAGCGCCGGACCGGATGCGATCACTGCCACGATTAGTGCGCTGAATGAGTTCGGTGATCTGCGAGTACTCTCCAGCCCCAAGTTGATGGCACTGAATAATCAGACTGCACTGCTGCGAGTTGTGGATAACCGTATTTACTTCACGATTGAAGTGGAGCAGGGGTTTCCCGCCACCGCTACCAGCCCGGCGATTCCACCCACTTTTACCAGTGAGGTGCACACGGTGCCGGTGGGTTTCACTATGGCGGTGACACCTCAAATCAGTGAGGACGATCAGATAACCCTGAATGTGCGCCCCACCATCTCGCGTATCTTGCGTTTCGTAAACGACCCCAACCCGGCGTTGGCGGATGCGGCGGTGGTCAATTCAATTCCCGAGCTACAAATTCGTGAAATTGAGTCCGTGCTCAAAGTTGAGAGCGGGGAAATCGCTATACTGGGTGGGCTGATGCAGGATACGATCGATTCTGATGTGGCGGGTATCCCCGGCATTAATCGAATTCCTCTCATCGGCGACGCGTTCAACTATCGTGACGACAACACCATCAAGACGGAACTGATCATCTTCATCCGTCCTATTGTGGTGAGGCAGCCAAGTATCAATGGGGATTTGCAGCAGTTCAGAGAATTTTTGCCAACACCGACTACCGGTAATGCAAGATTACAACGCAGTATCTCTTCACAATAATGGGCACTGGCTAGAGAGATAAATCCATGAGCCTATTAATGGACGCCCTGCGCAAAGCCGAGGAAGAGAAAAAGAAGGCTGAGCAGGAAACCGAGCAGGGCGCTGAATCGACTGCGGCTGCAACGCCGCCTGCAGAGACTATTCCTCCTGAGCAGGAAGAAGTGGTCGAGCCTGCTGTGGAAGCTCCATCTATTGAAACCGAAAGCGAACCAGCTGCATCCGATCCGCAAGAAACAGGTCAACAGGCTGGTGCCGATTACCAGCATGTCGAAACAGCTATTCCTGACGTTACCCTCGAGTTCGATGAAGCAGAGGATGAGGAGCAACAGCAGACACCAGAGACCACAACAGATGAGACCAGTGAAGCAGA
>JAKSCP010000095.1 GCA_022360535.1 Pseudomonadales bacterium
AAGTTATCTCTGAGACAGACTTTCGATTATCTAAATCGAAGGGATACGATGCCGAGGTTGGCTCTGGTGAGTGCTAGTCGAGGCGGATGTGCTTTCCAAGCGAGGAGTTTACACGCCAGTAAATGACGAGCTTGGAAAGCGCATCCAACGAAGGATAGTGCCGCCAGAGACGACCGTTATCCCGTAAAGGCTTGGATTCCTGTTTGAGCCCTACCCAAAATAAGGGCGTGGATGTCTTGGGTACCCTCGTAGGTATTGACCACTTCCAAATTCTGCGCATGCCGCATCACCGGATACTCATCAGAAATACCATTACCACCCAACATATCCCGCGCCTCGCGAGCGGCGTCCAACGCCTTGAGACAGGAGTTCCGCTTAAGCAGTGAAATCAATGGGGGAGCAAGTTTGCCCTGATCCCGCAGGCGCGACCCTTGCAAACAGCCCTGCAGCCCGATTGCGATATCGGTCTGCATCTGCGCCAGTTTCTTCTGAATAATTTGATTGGCTGCCAGCGGTCGTCGGAACTGCTTGCGGTCCAGGGTGTACTGCAGAGCAGCATGCCAACAGGTCTCTGCTGCACCCAATGCACCCCAGGCAATACCCAGGCGCGCTGAATTCAAACAGCTAAAGGGTCCGTTGAGACCCTGCGCCAGGGGAAGCTTGTTTTCCTCCGGTACGAAGACCTCATCCATCACGATCTCACCGGTAATAGAAGCACGTAGCGCCAGCTTACCTTCGATCTTGGGTGCACTGAGACCTTCCATGCCTTTATCCAGGATGAAGCCACAGATTACGCCATCATCGTCCTTGGCCCAGACAATAAAGACATCGGATATGGGTGAATTGGAGATCCAGTTTTTGGCACCGCTCAAGCTATAGCCACCACTTACAGATTTGGCCCGGGTGTTCATGGATCCTGGATCGGATCCATGATCGGGTTCAGTTAATCCGAAACAGCCTATGTACTCGCCGCTGGCCAGCTTGGGCAGGTACTTTTGCTTCTGCTCTTCGCTGCCGAAGGTATTGATTGGATGCATTACCAGACTGGATTGCACGGACATCATGGAACGATAACCGGAATCTACTGCTTCTATCTCGCGGGCAATGAGTCCGTAGCAGACATAATTCATACCCGCACAGTCATAGCCTTCAATCATTGGGCCCAACAGCCCCAACTCGCCCATCTCGCGAAAGATGGCAGGGTCGGTTTCTTCATTGCGATAGGCTTCACGCACCCGAGGCAGCAGTTTGTTTTGCGCATACTGCTTGGCGGTGTCTCGCACCATTCTTTCTTCTTCGCTGAGCTGTTCTTCCAGCAAAAAAGGATCTTGCCAATTAAAAGGGACGTCGTCTGATCTTACCGACATTCTGTTCTCCTGAGAGTCTGGATTGGAATTTGGCCTGGGGGCGCAGGGGCGCGTATTCTAGCAAAATCCGGCGTTGTTCTCTAAAAGTGGCGATACACCAAAATTCTGAGGGCCCTGCTCAGCCAAACGCGATAAAATACCCGCGCAATGGACGTATCCCACATTCTCGACTCTCTCAACGAACAACAACGCAACGCAGTCGCAAGCCCAGCTCATAATCTGTTGGTGCTGGCTGGCGCCGGCAGTGGCAAAACCCGGGTGTTGGTACATCGGGTTGCCTGGCTGATTGAAGCTGAAAATGTCTCCCCCTTTGCTATTTTGGCGGTTACCTTCACCAATAAAGCCGCGAGAGAAATGCGCGGCCGGATTGAGGAATTGGTGAGTCAATCCTATGGCGGCATGTGGGTAGGCACCTTCCATGGTTTGGCCCATCGTCTGCTACGCAGCCATTGGCAGGAAGCCGGGCTGCCAGAAGATTTCCATATCCTTGATGCAGATGACCAACTGCGGCTCATCAAGCGCCTTTGTAAGTCCATGCGTATTGATGAGGAACGTTGGCCTGCCAAGCAGTGTCAGTGGTACATCAATGCTCAAAAGGACGAAGGTTTGCGGGCCGACAACATTGAGCACTTTAACGACGACTACACCAAAACCATGCTGGAAGTGTACAAGGCCTACGAAGAAGCTTGTGATCGTGGTGGCATGATCGACTTTGGTGAGATATTGCTAAGGGCTCACGAATTGTGGCTGAACAATCCTCAGATACTGCAGCATTACCAGAAACGATTCCAATACATCCTGGTAGACGAGTTTCAAGATACCAATACCATTCAATATGCCTGGCTGCGGGTTCTGGCAGGTGCTGATAATCAATTGATGGTTGTCGGGGATGATGATCAATCGATTTACGGCTGGCGCGGCGCGCGCATTGAAAACATCCAGTCGTTCAATACAGATTTCGCCGATGCGGATATTGTCAGACTGGAACAGAACTATCGCTCGACTTCTACCATTCTCAACGCCGCCAATAAATTGATCGCCAACAATCAGGGCCGGCTTGGAAAGAACCTTTGGACTGAAGGTGGTGAAGGGGAACAAATCAGTTTATACGAAGCGTTTAATGAGCAGGACGAAGCCAGATTCATTGTCGATCGGCTTCAGGATTGGAGCAATGGTGGCAATCGCCGCTCCGACGCCGCGGTGTTGTACCGGTCTAATGCGCAGTCAAGAGAGCTTGAAGATGCACTATTAAGAGTGGGCATGCCTTACCGTATCTATGGAGGCCATCGCTTCTACGAGCGACTGGAAATCAAAAACGCCCTCTCCTATCTACGACTGTTGATCAATCGTCATGATGATACGGCTGTCGAACGCATCATCAATGTCCCTGTTCGTGGCATCGGGGGACGAACCATCGAAACCGTCCGACAAGTTGCGCGCGAACATAACTGCTCGCTCTGGCAAGCCTGTGTCGAATGTGTAAATCAATCTCTGTTAACGGCACGAGCTGCGAACTCAGTGCTGGCGTTTTTACAGCTCATCGACGACATGGCAAAAGCTTGTAGCGAACTCGAGCTGCATGAAAAAGCGGAATACGTTATCCAACACTCCGGGTTGATTGGTCATCATGAGAAAGAGGGCGGGGAAAAAGCGCGGGCCCGTATCGAGAACCTGGATGAACTGGTCACAGCTACCAGCAGCTTCGATGAACCTAATATCGAAGAAGAGATCGACCTCAAGTCAAATACTTTATTGGCCGCATTTCTGGATCAGGCCTCGCTGGATGCAGGAGATACGCAGGCCGATGAAACTGATGATGCTGTACAACTCATGACTTTGCATTCTGCCAAGGGCCTGGAGTTCCAGCTGGTTTTTCTGGCAGGCATGGAGGAAGGACTATTTCCTCACAAAATGTCTATGGACAACCTGGCTGGCCTGGAAGAAGAACGACGCCTGTGTTATGTCGGCATAACACGAGCCAAGAACAAGCTATATCTTAGTCATGCAGAATCAAGAAGGATGCATGGGGATGTCAACTTATGCAGACCTTCTCGTTTCATCAAGGAGATTCCCAAAGAACTGATTGATGAAATCAGACTGAAGACCACTATTAACAGGACTGCCCCGGCTTTTGGCCAGAACGGAAAGTCATTGGGTAAATCGTTTAGCAAGGAAGCAGAGGTTCCAGACACTGAAATTTCCCTGGGCCAGCGGGTTGCGCATGGCAAATTCGGTGAAGGCGTGGTTTTAAACTACGAAGGAACAGGCAGCAATGCCCGAGTCCAGGTAAACTTCGATGCGGTGGGAAGCAAGTGGTTGGTGCTTTCTTACGCCAAACTGGAAGTACTAAACTAGTCAGTTACAAACACAGACAGAGCGAGATTATGCAACTTCGTACACAAGAAAATCCTGGCTACAGGCACTTAATGCTTTGCCTTTTCACCTTTTTCCTCACAGCCTGTGGTGAGGAACAAGTTGCCTCCTCTGGCTCCAGCCAACCGGTAGCAGAGCAGGAAGTCTATGAATGGAAGATGATTACTTCCTGGCCGAAGAATTTACCCGCTCTCGGCACCTCCCCGGAATACTTTGCCGATATCGTGGAAACCATGAGCAACGGACGTATGCGAATTCGGGTCTACGGTGCCAATGAACTGGTTGGGGGCCTGGAAGTCTTCGATGCGGTATCGCAAGGTGTTGCAGAAATTGGACATACAGGCGCCTACTATTGGCAAGGAAAGATACCTGGCACCCCTTTCTTCTCATCCATTCCCTTTGGTATGACCAGTTATGAGCAGGATGCCTGGCTTCGATTTGGCGGCGGTAACGAATTGTGGCAGGAAATTTATGCGCCCTTCAATTTGATACCGGTTCGAGGTGGAAATTCGGGCACACAGATGTTTGGTTGGTTTAACAAAGAAATCAACTCACTCGACGATCTGCAAGGACTAAAGATGCGCATTCCAAGTCTGGGTGGTGAAGTGTTTCGCCGGGCTGGTGGTGTTCCTGTCACCATGCAAGTAAGTGAGGTGTTTACCGCGCTGCAAACAGGCGCGTTAGACGCAACAGAGTTTGTTAGTCCCTACAACGATCTCGCCGCTGGTTATCACACTGTGGCCGACTACTATTATTACCCAGGTTGGCACGAGCCCGGCTCAACTCTGGAAACCATTTTCAATAAAGAGCGATTCGAAGCGCTGCCAGAAGATCTGCAAATGATCTTGATGACCGGTGCGGAGGTCATGAATCAAACCCTGTTGGACGAATTGACTGCCAAGAACAATGAAGCGCTGCGTTCCCTGGTGGAAGAACACGGGGTGGAGCTGCGCAGGCTGCCCGATGATGTATTAATCGAACTACGCCGTATCTCCGACGAAGTAGTCCAGGAGATGGCTGACGCAGACGAGGCGACTCGACGTATCTATGAGTCCTGGAGTGATTTCCGCGAAGGAGTTATGAACTACAACAGCATCGCGGAAGAGGCGCTGATTGAAGCGCGTAAACTACCCGCAAACTAACTCGCGGATGCCAGTTTTTCCTCAGCTTGTTGTGAAACAACCGGTAACCCTTCCAACGCAACATGCCGCTCAATCTCAGTTTGGGTTTGCCAGCCTGGCGGCATGATGAAGCAGTAGAGAACCTCCTTAACACTTCTCGCCGTGGTAAGCTTCAACAAAAAACGCCAGAAGCCATGGAATAACACAGTGACTGGATCCTGATACTTCAGCGGTTTGGTGATGCCATAGTGTACCGCTTCCTGTTCAGGCTCGAATGTGCCAAACATTTTGTCCCAGATAATAAGAATCCCTGCATAGTTTTTGTCGATGTACTGCGGATTTCGCCCATGATGCACACGGTGGTGGGACGGCGTGTTCATCACCGCTTCGAACCACCGGGGCATTTTCTTAATCCTGTCAGTATGAATCCAGGCCTGATAGATCTGATCTGCAATGATCGCCATGCCAAGCAAAGTCGGCTCGAAAAACAGCGCTAAAGGCAGATGAATTGCCGACGAAAAAAATGAGTCCAAGGGACCAAATCGGTAGGCCATTGGAATATTGATGTAATCTGAGCTGTGATGGACCGTGTGCGTGGCCCACATACAATTAATACGATGAAACGCGCGGTGTTCCCAGTAGTACCAGAAATCTGCCACCAATAGGACTAACGCGGCGTTCCACCAACTCCACCCTAGCTGATAGATAGCATAGTTCTCGTGAATGACGTAGGCCAGGGAAAAAACAGAGCCTATACCGATCAAGGTCATTACATAAGACATGCCAGCAATCGCCGGTAAGGTGGCAATGCTGGAGATCGAGTCCATCACATAGCGCCAGGAAATTTCTCTACGATAAAGACGAGACGCTATTTCCCACACTGCGATAAGAACAATGAATACAAAGAAGTAATAAGAATAGGCTTCGTAAGCCGCGGTGATCTCAACTTCTATGGCTGTGGGCAGATCTTCCATCACAATAAACTACAACGAACTCTAACTTTCCGGCAACGGTCGTGGTCTTCCATTTTCATCGATGGCTACGAATACGAACAGACCCTCAGCCACTTTTATCCTGTCGCTGTGACTCAATTGATGAGAAGTCCAAACATCTACAGCGATGTTGACTGATGTCCTTCCGCGTTTAGTCACCCGACAATAGCAGCTGACGGTAGAACCTACGCTCACAGGTTTCAGGAACGTGACATTTTGAATGGCCACGGTTACCGACCGCCCTTTGGTCGCCTGCTTGCTAACGATCCCTGCTGCCAAATCCATTTGGGAGACCAGCCATCCACCAAAGATATCCCCATTAGCATTGGTGTCTTTGGGCATAGCCAGGGTTTGTAGCGCTAATTCTCCCAACACTTCGGATTCGGCGGGATTCTCTTTACTCATGGAAATTCCTTTTACTGCTTAAGTAACTCTGGCAACCAGGTGGCGAGGCCCGGTTGAAACGCGAGTAGTAATAATAACAGCAGCTGCAGAATGACAAACGGGATTACCCCGCGATAAATATCGGTCGTTGCAACTTCGGCGGGCGCAACACTGCGCAAATAAAATAGAGAAAAGCCAAAGGGTGGCGTTAAAAACGACGTTTGCAGGTTGATTGCGATCATCACGCCTAACCAGATGGGGTCTAAACCCATACTCAACAAAACCGGGCCAACCAGCGGCACTACCATAAAGGTGATTTCGATAAAGTCGAGAATGAAGCCCAACAGAAAGATGACCAGCATCACGATCAGCGTAGCGGTCACCACGCCACCGGGCATGCTGCCAAACAAGCCTTCTATCAGCTCTTCGCCACCGAAACCGCGGAAAATCGAGGAAAAGATGGTGGCTCCAACCAGAATCAGATACACCATAGATGTAATACGAAGCGTCTCGATGGCTACTTGATGCAACACTGCGTGATCGAGTTGACGTCTGCTCACTGCCAGCAGCATCGCGCCAATAGCACCAACCGATGCTGCTTCAGTAGGAGTTGCTATACCAGCCAGGATAGATCCCAGGACTGCCATCATCAGCAGCACTGGCGGAAACAGACCTTTCCCCAGCGCAAGGATTAGTTCGCTGGTTGCCACTTTCTGTTGGCGTGGCGCCGAAGGCGCAGCCTCGGGATTCACCATGGCAACCACTAACACGTAGCTGGCATAGGCACCGACCAGCAAAAGACCCGGCACTATTGCTCCGGCAAACAGGTCACCTATGGAAACGAAATCTGGTGCAAACACTCCGGCATTTAACTGCGACTGTTGGTAGGCGTTAGATATCACTTCACCCAACAAAACCAGACAGATTGATGGTGGAATGATTTGGCCCAGCGTACCCGTTGCGCATAGAGTGCCGCAGGCCAGGGATGGTTTGTATCCGGTCTTTAACATTGAAGGCAGGGAAAGTATGCCCATGGTGACAACGGTGGCTCCAACAATGCCGGTGCTGGCGGCGAGCAACATGCCTACAAGTATCACAGAAATACCTAGCCCACCTGGCAGCCTGGCGAAAACGACCTCCATGTTCTTTAACAGGTCTTCGGCGATTCGAGATTTCTCAAGCATCGAACCCATGAATACAAACAATGGCACTGCAAACAGGTTTTGGTTAACCAGAATGCCGTAGATACGGTTCGGAATGAGTGAAATGAATGCCGGATCGAAGACACCAGCCAGTTCACCAAGACCAGCAAACAGAAGTGAAACGCCTGCCAGTGTCAACGCAACCGGATAACCGGCCATCAGAAACAGGCAGACCACGATAAACAAGATGATTGGAAGGAGCTCAACCAAAACTAGTTTTCACCTTCACTCACATTGGCAGTACTTCTGATCTTGCGAAGAGCTTTCAGGATTTCCGCCAGTCCTTGCAAGGCCAACAGCAGCGGCAACAGAATCAAACAACTCTTGAGCA
>JAKSCP010000009.1 GCA_022360535.1 Pseudomonadales bacterium
CAAAGAACAACCAGCGATAATAATCGGCCAGTCGCGGATCATCCGTTTCTGGCATCAATTGTTTCTCTGGATAAACTGCCGCCAGGTAGGCACAGATAGCCGGACATTCCGTAATGACCTTGCCCCGGTGCGTGATGGCTGGAACTTTGCCCATGGGATTAATCGCCAGGTAGTCGGCTCCTTTCATCTGCTCACCATAGTCAATCCATTCGACCGAGTATGGCTCACCCAGCTCTTCCAGCATCCAATGAGCAATTTGACCCCTTGACTGGGGATTGGTGTAAAGCACGATTTCGCTCATGGCTGGCTCTCCTTTCTTGGCAAATGTTTGGAACAGAACAGGCAATCGCCCGATCGCTTCATGACTGAACTACGCTTGCATCACTGGCATTCGATACCACCCAGTCCGCCTGACCCTAGTTGCGCTGGCCGCAGAGGCACCTGATTGAGTCCAGCATCATCGGTCAACGCCGCGTATTGAACCTGGGTCGCGTTGCCTATGACGATCTCTCCCACCTGTGTACTAATACGAATGCCACCATCATAAACACCAAAGTATTGTGATCCAGTTTCTGTAATGACGACCTCAAAATCAGTGCCTGCAGGTTTTATCTCAACACCCTCTGTGGTGAACAAATAATTCGAACGTTGAATAACGCCGGTAATGGTACGTGCCTTGCCTTTTTCCAGGTGCAGCTGAGAACGATCGCTGTTGCGATCCAGGTATTGATACTCCCTAACCAGTAATTCTGATTCGCAGGAAAGTGACAGAATGGCGTTGTCCACGAAACGCAATTGCAGCCAGGCGTCGGTTGTAGTGATTATACGGTCACCCACCTGGATACTTGAACGGCGAGCAAGCTGAGAACCAGAGCCATCAGAGTGTTCTACCATTACTTCACCGCTTAAAGCCACGACCCGGGCAACGGCCTCCTCATTGTCAGCAATGCCGACAGACTGCGAAAATACTGCCGATGTGGCTGCACAAGCCAGGAATGTAGCAAACACCCTTTTCATAGGAAGGAGTATAGAAAACTAGCGAGGTGGTAAAAAGCGTTTATAGAGATCGATAACGTCATTGCTGTCAAATAAGCGCCAGCCTTTAGCGAAAAACGCCTCCAGTTCCTCAGCTTCCGGAAAACTAAAATAGTTACCACCATTCCGCTGCAGTTTTGCATCAGGAACGCGTCCAGCCGCAATGTCCGCCACAGCGCTGCTCATTGCGGCACAACCTGCCTCATACAGCTGTAAGACATGCCATAAATAGGACCGGGTGCTTTCTACAGCCATTGTCGTTTCAGCAACAATGCGCCCGGTATCGATAGTGCTGTCGTCTATAGTATGCAGGGTAGTGCCGATACTCTTTTCGCCATTCAGCAAAGCCCAGAATGTTGCCATGACACCTTTGTAGTCCGGCAGACGACCAGAATGCAGATTCAGCACACCGTGTTTAGGCACAGCCAGGACTGGATCCTTGAGAATGACACCATAGCGAATTGACAGCACCAGTTCCGGCTCTGTTGCTACAAACTGCGCCATGCCCTCAGGCTGGTTTATGGTATTCAGCTCGCTCAACCTGCCTTCGAGCCGCTGACTGATTTGAGGAAATCCAAGCAAGGTTGGCGATTCACTGGCAATCCCGAGTAATAAAGGAAAGAAGACCTCATTAGGTAACTCCTGCTCGATGAGTTTGAGTTGCTGCAAGGGCTGCTCCAGCCTCTTGCTACCCACGCGCGAAGACAGAAACACCGTAAGTCGATGACCCTCCAGATCTTGCAATAAATAGTTGATAGCCAGACAACTTGCCAGGTCTTTATTGGCCAGAATAGTAATGTTCACCGGATAGTCGTCTATTGCTGATTCAATTTGCGCTACGAAGTTGGCGCACCCAGCCATCTCCTTTGCTCAAGAGATACAACTCTCCGTTCGAATCTATCCCCAATCGTATGTCCGCTCGGTTACCCGAATAATAGGTGTTAGGAAAGCCGACCGCATCGGCCAGATTCTGCTCATTACCATCAATCGAGATGCGCAGCTCCGTAATTGGAGCGGGGTTATCTGCTTCCAGGTTGGCAGTGTCAATGAAAAACACCCGCCCAGTCACCATGTCGGTAAACAGAAACTTCCCATACAGTGCGGGTATGGCCTGTCCGCGGTAGACAAAACCACTACTTACCGCATTTGACGGGGTATGATCATATTGAGCAACAGGATACTCGAATGTTTCAGCGTCCTCTGGTCGAGGGTATACAGGGCCGGGACGTCCTCCCGTCACCCCAAAGCCAGTAGCGAAGGTACCTTCCCGCAGACGCCAACCGTAGTTGGCTCCAGGTACTCCGATGTTGATTTCTTCAATCTGAGATTGACCGATATCGGAAATGTACATCGTGCCATTGGTATCAAATGAAAAGTGCTGGGCATGGCGTATCCCATAGGCCCAGATTTCCGGGGCGACTCCTGTTTGCCCCACGAATGGATTGTCAGGGGGAATGGCATAAGCCGAGCTGCCACTTGCTCTTGGATCGATGCGTGAAATAGTGGACATCGGATCGGCCAATGACTGCCCATTTTCATACGGATCATTGGCCCCGCCGCCATCACCCAGGCTGAAATACAGCATGCCAAAGTCGGCGTCTCCTGCACTGGCCGCGGGATTGAAAGCCAGAGTGGCGATGTTGTGATTGGCATCGAACTGCCCGATGCGAAAAAGTTCCCGATGACTACCGCTGAAGCGATCGGCGCCAGGATCGTCGCTTGTCCACTCGGTGATTACGCTTTCGTGATCATTGTCAGGGTTCTCCAGATAATCGGCGATGCCACTGTCCACGGTGGCGCTGTAACTGGTGTAGAACTTCCCGTAGCCTGGAGTTCCTGGCTCATCGAACTGGGGGTGAAAGGCAAAACCTAACAAACCTGTTTCGTTAGGAAATGTGGAATCATCAAACCCTACGTTTTGTTCGCGAAGATCAAGATATACCCGGGGCTGGCGTCCCGATTCATCGGTTAGGTAGAGCAGCCCGCGCAGATCATTGATAGCAAGGCGCCCGCTACCGTCGGGCACAGGATAAAGGTACTGGATTCGGGCATAAGCCGCATTGGTATTGCCTTCTGACACCGAATCCATGGTCCGGGGCATTCTGACAAAGGGGACTGCTGCGACCACGAAATCACTTTGGGGAATCGCTTCGGGAATGGGATCGGAGAGCGGTTCGACTCGTCCCTGCCCCCATACGAACATCGGTAAAGCCATAACTGGGAGCAATAAGCCTAGGCTCAGTTTATTCAGCATGCGCTTCTCCCACTCGATGACTCACAGGAGCTTTAGGGTAAGCCCAGCCTCCACCTTATGACAAGCTCCCATTTGGCATGGCAGGAACAGGAGTAGATGTTGCTTCTAACCGGGCAGAAACAGGAGTAGACTGAAGTCGTCCCCGTTTTTTCTATCCAGAAGGGAAATTATCGATGCTTTCTAAATCAGCCAAGTTTGTATCCGGCGCCTTACTCTCACTCAGTTTGCTGACAAGCGGTTGCGCGGTCCCCCTGTTCACTTTGTTCGACAATGATGATGGCACTGTGTTAGCCGCTGGCGAGTCCAGTACTGTTCACTTTTTTACCTCTCTACCGAATTTCGATACCGGCGTTAACCTGGGCGCTGGCAATACCTATGACCTGAATATTGCCATTCTCAGTCAGTGGAACGATGCCCACATCGAGTTGGATGAGTCAGGTAACAAAATTAGTGAGAGAGGATTCGCAAACAGCGAAATGCCGTTTGAAGCGCTTGGTGTAACTCGACGGTCTAGAGAACATCGTTGGTTCGAACTTATGCTGTACCAACCCAATTGCGGACGCGAGAGTCTGCGTGGGGTTACTGAGTTGAATAGCGACGAGGAGTCCGGTGCTTACCGATTCGTTGCCACCTGTGATGGCAATCTTCGCCTGTTCGTAAACGACAGTCCTGGTTTTTACTTAAACAATTTAGGCTACGCTAACATCACACTGTCGCGGGTAAACTGATTGCTGTCTCACCTATTACTAAATGAGGTGAATCATGCACACAGTACAACAAATCCTAAATCTCAAAGAAGCAAATGAGATTTGGTCAATAGCGCCAAGCGCAACTGTTTATGAAGCAGTACAAGCACTAGCCGACAAACGGGTCGGCGCTCTACTCGTCATGGAAGGCGACGAACTTAAGGGGATCATTTCAGAGCGTGACTATGCGCGTGAAGTGATCTTGAAAGGCCGAGCCTCAAAGGAAACCCGAGTCGCCGATATCATGAGTAGCAACGTCATTACCGTGCCTTCTACCAATGGTGTCGAAGCCTCACTCTCCGTCATGACCGGCAATCGAATTCGCCACTTACCGGTGGTCGATAATGGCCGTGTCGTAGGCATGGTTTCTATGGGAGATCTGGTGAAAGACATCATTAGTGATCAGCAGTCCACTATCGAGCAGTTGGAAAATTACATCCGCGGGTAATTTAGAGCGCAATAAGAAGCCGTATCCAGGTAGACCGGACTTCCACTGCAAGTACAATCTGTGCATATCTGAGCCGCACTGGGTTCTCTCTGGTCGCTTAATGGCTGGAGATTTCTACAGCATCAAATCCAGGTTTCTGCAAACCTGGTATCTGTAATATCTGCAAGCCCCCTGATTTAAGCCCCCTGAGTTGGATCCACAGCAGACTCAACACCATTTCATTTCACCCAGCATCCCCCACCCCGCAGACAACAGATACTGCTTCGTTTGACAAATGAATGATTATGCTAATATATTAGCACTATGCTGTTTTTTTAGCATATAGAGGCCACACGGCAAGATTTGAAGGCGCGAGGTACATCTAATTCCCCAAAA
>JAKSCP010000008.1 GCA_022360535.1 Pseudomonadales bacterium
AAAAACTACTCTTCCTCACTCATCGATGGCTGGGCATCTTTATGTGCCTGCTATTTGCGCTGTGGTTCGCCAGCGGCATTGTGATGATGTATGTGGAATACCCCGAGCTCACACGGGAAGAGCAGCTACAACATCTCCCTGCTCTCGATCTCGACTCCGTGAATCTCTCACCGCTTGAGGTAGCAGCCGGCCTGGGGGCTGTTAATACCTATTCTTCCTTAAGCCTTTCTTCAGTTTTGGGTCGCCCTGCCTATCAATTCACTGCGCCGGGTGGTGCCGCACTGGTAGCCTTTGCTGACACTGGCGAAGCATTCGACGGGCTGGAAAAACAACAGGCTCTGGAAGCAGCAAGATTGTCGGGCTTTGGAGATGGCGCAACTGAGCCTGAACACACGGGGCTGATCGAAGTGGATCAATGGACTGTAACAGCCTCTCTCGATTCCCATCGGCCTTTGCATAGAGTGGCCTTGGGAGACGAAGCTGGCACAGTGCTTTATCTGTCCAGCTCCACTGGTCAGGTGGTGCGCGATACTCATCAAAGCGAGCGCTTCTGGAATTGGCTGGGATCGACGATTCACTGGATCTACCCGTACCAGTTACGACAACACAACTCTGTCTGGAGAGACCTGATTGTCTATCTGTCTCTGCTTGGGTTGTTCTCTATAGTCACGGGGACAATTATTGGGTTCATGCGACTGCGCCCTTTTAAGAAGTATCGCGGCACCAGCATGAGTCCATACCGGGGATGGATGAAGTGGCATCACATCCTGGGATTGCTAACCGTAGTCTTTGTGACAACCTTTATGTTCAGCGGACTAATGTCCATGGGCCCCTGGGGAATATTCGATGCACGCTCATCGGCGCAGCCTCAGATTGCCAGGTATGTAGGGCAATCTGTGCTTCGCCTGGCCTCGCTACCAGCAGCACCTACTGCCAGCTCAGCCCTGTCAAACGAACCGATAAAAGAAGTGACCTGGCATTATATTGATAGTGAACCTTATCTTGTTTCCCATTATGGCAATGGGGAACGTAGCGTTTCTTTCGATAGTGAGAGCGGCAACGATTCTATGCGCTTATTGGCCAGCATTGCTGAATCTGTACCGAAGCTACTGCCCGAGAATCGCCTGGTCAGTATGGACCTGGTTCAGGATTACGACGACTACTACTATTCACGGCACAATCGATTCCGACCCTTGCCTGTGTATCGCGCCCGGTTTGATGATGATGAATCCACCTGGTATCACATTGACCTGGGCACAGGCCAGCCGGTAAACCGAGTGACAGATGCGAGCCGCAGAGAGAGATGGCTGTATTACGGTCTGCATAGTCTGGATTTTCAATTTCTCTGGCAGCAACGACCGTTGTGGGATGTTGTTGTGATTTTGCTTAGCCTGATTGGGATCGGCTTTTCGCTCACGTCTGTTACCATCGCCTGGCGGTATTTAAAGAGCTAAAAGCTCTTCCTTTAGAATTCTCCTCTCATTCTCCTCCCACCCTCCTTTCATCACTCTGTCATTTTTATTGCCAATACTGTCTGGCTTTAAGAACATGAGCACTTCTACACGAGAGTAGACGATGAATATCCCTTTTCCGAGACGAAAATTCCTGAAAGCCGCACTGACCGCAGGCGCTGCATCCGGCCTCATGCTCTCCAGCTGGACTGCAAAAGTGCTTGCCGCCCTGGCGGACCCCGAGCGTAACCGGGTTTTTAGTCATGGTGTTGCCAGCGGCGACCCGACCCACGACAGTGTTTTATTGTGGACCCGGGTTGTGGCCAATGGCAGTGCGAACGTGAGTTGGGAGCTGGCTAGTGACAGCGACTTTGGTCAGATAATCCAGCGAGGACAACACCCCACAAATTCAGGGTCTGATCACACGGTTAAGGTTGTGGTAGACAATCTGCAGGCAGGCCAGACTTACTACTATCGTTTCCTGTTTGATGGTGTGACGTCGGAACCAGGGCGCACGCGCACTTTGCCGAGTGGCCCACTTGCCCAATTAGGTATTGCAGTGGCCTCTTGTTCTAACTATCCATTTGGGTACTTCAATGCCTACGAAGCGATTGCTAATGATGAAGACATCGATTTCGTGGTCCACCTTGGCGACTACATCTATGAATATGGCGCATCAGGTTGGGGTGCGGAGGATGGCGCTGCACTTAATCGGGCGCATGCCCCTGCCCATGAGATCGTCAGCCTTGCCGACTATCGGGAACGTCACGGTCAGTACAAATCCGATTTAGGTTCGCGTCTTATGCACGCGGCCCATCCTCTAATCCCAACCTGGGACGACCATGAGTCCGCCAATAATCCCTGGCGCGGTGGCGCGGAGAACCATCAACCTGCAATCGAAGGCGACTGGTCAGAGCGCAGAGAAGCTTCGTTGCAGGCTTACTTCGAATGGATGCCCGTTCGAGATCCGGCAAGCGGTGGCAGTCGCGATCGACTGTGGCGACATTTCTCGTTTGGCGATCTTGCCTCGATGACCACACTGGAAACACGACACACTGGTCGCGGCTTGCAGGTGGAGTACGGAGAGCATCTGGCATCCATCAGCAACAACGCTGACCGCGACAGGTTCGTGAACGAAATTCTCGGTGATCCCGCTCGCGATATGCTCTCTTCCGAAATGGAAGCTTTCCTGGAACAGAGCCTGCGACAATCAGTTTCACAATCCCAAACCTGGCGCATTATTGGAAATCAAATTCCCATTGCGCGCACTCATGTGCCAGACGTTGGCAGCAGGCTGCAACGCGAAGTCGGCGGAGGCTACGACCCAGTCTCTGAGTCCCATGGACGGTTTTCCCGTCTGGGCGAACTGGATCTGCCGCTCTATCTTGATACCTGGGATGGCTATCCTGCGGCACGCGAACGCTTCTACGATCTCTGTCGCCGTGCAGGCGCCAGCGACTTGATTGTCATCACCGGCGATAGCCATGCATTTTGGGCTAACGAACTCTTTGACGATTCCAATCAACGCATGGGAGTGGAATTGGGCACTACCGGCATCACCTCGCCTGGTGATTTCGAAAGCTATGGCCCGGAAGGAGCAGCCGCTTTTGATCGCCTGGTAGCCGAACACAATCGCGAGGTCGCCTGGACCGATTGTACCCGTCGAGGCTTCGTCAAGCTGATGCTGACGCCAGATTCAGCACGGGCTGACTTTGTGATGGTGGATAATGTGCTTAGCCGAGACTTTCAATCGTCGGTACTGCGCAGTGTGGACATAGTGAGAGACGGGGACAGTCTGGCCTTTGGCTGAAGACTCACGATGCAATAGATGGTAAAACTCTCCCAGGCCAAACAATAACAGCAACAATAGGAGAGCCTGCCATGAGTAATCCGGTTTCCCGCATGACTGCCACCATCAAAAGACCCGCCGGGCTTTTGATCACACTGACTGTTTCACTGATTTTCGCCACTACCAGTTTCGCCCAACCGGTTGCACGAGATTTTGTTGGAGTAACGGCCGGTTACTCTCTGTCGCCAAATATCACCTACCACCGCGCTGGCGGCATGGATCTCAAACTGGATGTTTATCGTCCGCGGGGCAATGAATCTCCCAATCCCACACTGGTGTACATCCATGGCGGTGGCTGGACTAATGGCAGTAAGGAAAGTTCAGCACTGACGTTCCTGCCCTATCTTGAGATGGGTTGGTCTGTCGTCAATGTGGCCTACCGACTGGCTGAAGTGGCCCATGCACCGGCTGCAGTGGAGGACACACGCTGTGCTTTGAGATGGATTTATCGAAACGCTGAGCAGTATGGTTTCGATCGTGATGCGATTGTGGTCACTGGTAACTCCGCCGGCGGGCATCTGGCACTGACTACAGGCATGCTGCAGGAAGCCGATGGGTTGGACGCCCAATGTCCCGGAGACCGCATGCGTACCTGGAATATTGGTCCCCGCAATACTGATCCGCTGCGGGTGGCAGGCATCATTAACTGGTATGGCATTACCGACGTACTCGATTTACTGGATACTGGTCCGGGCACTTCTGGTAACTTTACCGAGGCCTGGTTAGGCAGTGCGGAAAACAAGCGAAGCACTGCCGCGCGGGTTTCACCGATGAATATGATCAGATCAGATTTGCCACCGGTGCTAACTGTGCACGGCACCAACGACACGATCGTGCCTTATGATCATGGTGTGCGCCTGCACCGCGCGCTGGATGAAGCTGGCGTGCCGAATCAGCTCGTGACCGTCGATGGCGGTGGCCATGGCGGATTCAGCTATGATGAAATGAGCTACATCTACTCAGAAATTCGAGAATTTCTGGGACAACTGGCACTTTAGAGTTACTACTTAAGAATAACCGCCTAAAGTATCTCACCTCTGGTAGACAGCTTGACCCGGTACAGACCGGTTCTTGCTGTCATGTAGAGTGTCGATCCGTCATCACCCCAGGCCACATTGGCCGGTACTTCCGGCGGCTTGATCGTGCCAAGGTGATTGCCTTCCGGATCGAACACCCAGACACCACCGGGCCCGGTGGCGAAAATATTGCCGTTTACATCTATCTTCATACCGTCCGCCGCACCCGGCGCGTCCTGATCATTCACATCGAAGAATACGCGCTGGTTAGATAACTGGCCATCGTAGGCCACATCGTAGCTGTACCACACCTTGTTACTGCCATCGGAATTGGCAACATAGAGCGTGCTCCCATCCAGCGAAAGAGCGATGCCGTTGGGGCGTGATTGATTGCGCTCCAATAGTTGAACCTCGCCAGTGTCGGGATGGACACGATAGATACCATTGAACTGCAACTCCCTAAGCGGATCCTGTTCTTGCCCGGCGAGACCATAAGGTGGATCGGTAAAATACAGCCAACCGTTGGCATGCCAGACCGAGTCATTGGGACTATTGAGGCGACCATCGCCCCAGCGCTCTGCCAGGATGGTTCGGGAACCATCCGCTTCGATTCGGGAAACTACCCGGTTGCCATGTTCCATCAACAACAATCGGCCTTCACTGTCGATGGTCAAGCCATTGGAACCCACCGAGTCATGGCCCGCATCACCCTCAAACACGGGTTGTAAATATGTACCCAGTCCATCGGCATCACTCCAGGTATGAATCGCATTGCTTCGTAAATCACTGAAATACAGCTGATTGTTGCGCCGATCCCAGACAGGGCCTTCGGTGAAAGCAAAATCTCCAGCAAGTTTCTCAATAACGGCATCAGGAGGCACTAACTCATCGAATGCCGGTGCCACACGATCAAAGCTGCCACTGTCAGAGGTCGAACCTCCGCCGGTAACGTCAGAGGATTCTCCGCCGCAGGATTGTAAGAATGTGGAGACTAACAGGATAAGCAGATATCGATTGGACCATTTCATGGCTTCTCTCCCGGGAAACGCAAAGTGAAATGAAGGACTCGGGGAGTTCACACTGTACTGTAAATCTTCTCTCGCCCCAATTATTATCGTCTTACCCTCATCCAATGGAGTGCCCCCATGACCAGAATGGCATGTGTACTGTTTGTCCTGTTCGTCGCAGCCTGCTCTGACCAGACAACCTCGACAGCGCCAGATACGACCCCATCGCCCGCAGCCAGCGGCACAGCCATCACCAATGTGACTGTTATCGATGCAGTCAACGGCGTTCGAGAAGGCCAGACCGTAGTATTCGATGGTGATGAGATAGTTGCCGTTCAGACTTCAGGCACTGCGATTGATGTTGCTGAAACAATTGATGGAAGCGGTCAATATCTGATTCCCGGGCTGTGGGATTTTCATGTACATCTGACTTACGACGATCGCCTGACGGCAGCCATGCCAGAGCTGTTCCTGTCCTGGGGTATTACCAGTGTGCGTGATACTGGCGGACTCATGCATGAGATATTGCCGGTGGTGGAAAGTATGCGGGCTGAAGATGCAATAGCTCCACGTGTCTTTTTTGCCGGTCCACTGCTGGATGGAGAATTTGTTGTCTACAACGGCGTAGGCAGACCTGAGATCGGTGTATCAGTCCCAACGCCAGAGGCAGCACGCCAACAGGTCACCGCAATGCACGAGCAAGGTGTCAATTTCATCAAAGTCTATGAAATGGTGAAACCAGAAGTGTTCGATGCGTTAACTGAGATTGCCGGTGAATTAGACTTACCCATCGATTCCCATGTGCCGCTCTCCATGCGAGCGCGAGATGCTGGAGCGCGAGTGAGCTCCATAGAACACTTGCGCAATATCGAAATGGACTGCGCTGCAAACGCCGAAGAGTTTCATGCTTCAAGGGTGCGCTTGTTGGAAAACGAAAGTGGCATGGCAGGCGCCGATCTCAGAGCCGCTATGCACACCGAGCAACGATTGCCGGCTATTGCAGACTACGATGAAGCAGAGTGCGATATCGTGATCGCA
>JAKSCP010000302.1 GCA_022360535.1 Pseudomonadales bacterium
ACGGCGTTGTGGATTTCTCTGAGTTCCAGGAAAACGCACCCGACGTGATCGCACAACTGGATACGGATGGCGACAATGGTATATCCCTGGACGAATTTTTGGATGGCCGCCCAAGTGGTCAAAGACGTGGCGGTTTTGGAAATCGTAGCGCCGATCTCAGTGATGAAGAACTGGCTGAACTCCAGGAGATGATGCTGGAACGTGCCACCGAGCGATTTAATGCTATGGACCTCGATGGCAATGGACTGGTATCCAGCCTGGAGATGCATGAAGCCAATTTCCTGCAAATGGATGATGACAACGATGGCGTGTTAAGCGCGGCTGAGCTGCGTCGCAGAGGACCAGGCGGTCCTGGTGGTCGTCGCGGCCCGGGCGAACGCCACGGTGGACCTGGCCAGGGTTCCGGAGCACAATCGGCAGATAGTTAAGCAAGAGGTAGGGACCCGTTTTCCGGTTTACACCGGGTCCTGAAAACCGGGCGTGTAATGACCGATGAAGATTTGATGGCAGCAGTTTGCGATGGGGATCAGTCCGCTTACCAGACCCTCGTTCGTCAGCATCTAAATGCAATCAGTCATTACGCGTTTCGGTTACTTGGTAATCGTAAAGACACAGAAGACATAACTCAGGAAGTCTTTCTTAAACTTTGGATCAACGCCGCTAGTTGGGATCCGAAGAAAGCAAAACTGACAACCTGGCTACATCGCATAGCTCATAATCTGTGCATCGACTACCTCAGAAAACATGGCAACACTCAGACTCAAGATGAAATCGAACCTCAACATCAGGAGATTGATGAAGTAATAAATCAAAGTGGCAACTGGGAACAGCAGGAACAAACAGAAAAACTTAACGACGCCATAAACCTGCTCCCGGAAAACCAGCGCAGTGCCTTGATGCTTTGTCACTACGCGGGTTTCTCCAACAAAGAAGCCGCTGCTATCATGAACGTGTCCGTCAAGGCACTGGAATCAAGCATTGCCCGAGCTCGCCGCAGTTTAAGGGCCACACTCGAGCAGGCGGAAACAACGCGAGGAGAAGCCGAGACGATCGGCTAACAGAACCATGACACTTGACGAATTTACCCACATATTGGAAGTCTACGGCTCGGACGCCGAACAATGGCCTGACTCACAGCGCGAGGCCTGTCTACATTTCACAAAAGTGAATACCCAGGCAAAGGCGCTATTAGCAAGCTATCAGCAGCTTGATGCGAAACTGAATACTATTGCTGCGCCATCCTTCCCGGGCCTGGAACAACGAGTACTCACTCAATCATTGCCCGCGAAACAATCCGGCTTGCTGGATTCAATTATTAACTGGTTACTGCCCGAGGCAGATTCCTGGTCCGATTTATGGCGACCAGCAACTGCAGCCTGCCTGCCCCTCGTGCTTGGCATTGTGGTTGGTAATTTCTATAGCTTTGGCATTACCGTTGAGGACGATGGCTTTCAGTACTGGGACGATGAGTTGCTAATGTTGTCGTTTAACGAATACAGCGGTGAACAACAATGAGTCGGCATAAGTTACTCATCATTGGCCTGGTAGTTTCATTAGGAATAAATCTGTTTCTAGTGGGCGGCATCGCAATGCGCCTAAATAACATGCGCGACTTTGCCAATTCCAGACCATTCCCTCCTAACGTAGGTTGGATCATTCGCGACCTGGAAGACTCTCGTCAGCAGGAATTGTTGGAAACTCTGGAACCCCTGGGTGAAGAAATTTCTCCCTATCGCCGGGCCATGTTTGAAGCACAACGGCGAGTGAATCGGCTGATGAGCGCATCAGAGTATGATGCAACAGAACTCGAAGCAGCCTTTGCCGAATTAAGGGAGGCTGCTCAGAACTACACAACCCTCACCCATGAACAAACCCTGCAGGTGCTGAATCAACTAAGCGAAGAAGAACGGCGAACCGCCATGGAATTTATACAACGTAGAGGCCCGCGGGATGGTCGTGATGGCTTTCGTGGCGGACCCGGAGGCCCTGGCTTTAGACCCCCTTTTGGCCCCGATGGTCCCCGTGGACCAGATGGGGATCGACGCCCTCCAGGTTTCCCGCCTCCTAATGGCGGCCCGGTACCGCCGGAGCCTAATTAATGCTTGATCCCGAAAAAATCCCTTTGGGCAGATACCGTCATTATAAGAACAAGGAATATCAGCTGATTGGTATCGCCACCCACAGCGAAACTGAAGAGAAATTGGCGGTCTACCGCCCTCTCTATGGAGATCGGGGTCTGTGGGTACGGCCGCTGGCCATGTTTCTGGAGAGCGTAGAGGTGGATGGTACGGAAATACCCCGCTTCCAGTACGTCGGCGAGTAACTATCACCCGTCAACCTGCGTCGTCATAACAGTTGTGACGCAGTTCTCACTTCCTGTCGCCTGTCACACCTAATGTAAACCCACACGCTGGCCCTGCGTTAATCTGTGTAACTGCAACAATAATCGCTGCTCAACCACCCTCGTGAGTGGCATGCCTGGAGTGACTGGAGTCATGGCTGGAATTCGATTTTTTACCCTGCTACTCGCTGCACTGATCGGCCTCGGCGCCTTGAGTAATATGGCGGCGGCGCAATCAGGTAGCTCTATTCCCTACTTCGAAGAGAACATTTTGCACATCCCCCGTATCGACGTGGAGGGTTTTGGCTCGCTGAAGCTGGAACTGGCTCTGCAGGATGAAAGCACCTTAACTTTCTCCTTGCTGTCTGCGGTGGATGCCGATTCCTCCTTAACCCCCGGCGCAACCTACGACTTGAACAGCAGCATACTGTCCGTTCCCCTGGTACAAGCTGACACTGAGTTCTATGCCCTGGAGTTGCAACTACAGCCGGGGGACCTTTTCCAGGTGCTCATCGCTAATGAAACCGTTCTAACTGGCCAACAGGAGTACAACGAACAGTGTGCCAGTTGCCACGGCGTGGATGGTCAGGGCGCGGCCGTCGCGGTATCACTGGTAAATTGTGCGAACTGTTCCAGTGCCGACATTCTGGGCACCTACATTGAGAACGTTATGCCAGTGGGCACACCAGATAGCTGTGTCGGCAACTGTGCTGCCGATGTCGCCAACTACATCCTTACCTTGTTTCAGGTAGACGATAGCCCGATGGTAGTGCAAACAATCGACGCCATTGAAAGCCTGTCTCTTGAAGACACGCTGCGCAAAGCTTCCTTGCAATTAGTCAGCAGACTTCCTACCGATGGAGAAGTCAACCAGGTAGCAAGCGGCGGCGAAAACGGATTGCGTGCGGTGCTCGATGGCATGATGACCGAAGACGCATTCTATGATCGTCTGATTGAGATCTTTAATGATCTGATCCTGACCGATCGCTACCTCACTGGAAACGGACAGTTCGCGGAAGCGATCAACCTGATGCGAATCTTTCCCGACGCATTCTGGTTTGGTGACCCCCGCACTGCCGAGCGCAATGCGGAATACTTCTCCAACGTGGTGACCACCAACGATGCCATCGCGCGGGAACCACTGCAGCTAATCAACTTTGTGGTGAAGAACGAGCTGCCAATGACAGAAATTCTCACTGCCGATTACTTTATGGTGAATCCTTACAGCGCCAAGAGTTATGGCGTCTTCGATGAGCTCTCATTTCAGGACGAATACGATGTCGATGAATGGCTACCCGCCCAGCTCAACGATCTGGAGATTCAGACCCGCAACGGCACTATCCCTGTAGGTGACATTCCCCATGCGGGCATCCTGACCAGCCTGATGTTTCTCAATCGCTATCCCACTTCGGACACCAACCGTAATCGCGGTCGCTCCCGGGTAACTTATGACCTGTTTCTCGATGTAGACATCCTGGCCCTTGAAGGCACGCGGCCTGACGGCGAGGCGGTAGATATCAGCAGTCCGGCACCGACACTGGACAACGATGATTGTGTTGTGTGCCACGCACTGCTGGATCCAGTCGCCTCCTCCTTTGAAAACTGGACTGAGAACGGTTTCTACGTACCGAACCTGCCCTGGTATGACGATATGTTTCAGGCAGGTTTTGCAGGGGTCGACCGACCAGCCAGCGAAGAACCCACTTCTCTGCAATGGCTGGCCAGTGAAATCGCCATCGACCCCCGTTTTGATGACGCTATGGTGCGCCTTGTCTATAACGGCCTGGTGGGCCGCGAGCCCTTAGATCCTCCCGGTGATGACGGCACCGACGCCGAGTGGGATGCCTACAATGCCGAGTCAGTACATCTGGATGAATTGAAGTCAGCCTACGTCGCTGACAATCAAAACCTAAAGACATTGATCAAAGAGATTGTGCTCAGCCCTTACTGGCGAGCCGAATCTTTGGAAAACGAAAGTTTCGCCATCGTGCACGAAGAAACTGGTGCGGCGCGCCTGTTATCACCTGAAATGTTGCATCGAAAAATCGACGCTCTGCTTGGTTTCGAATGGCGTGGTCCTTTGGACTTTTACAACATCACCAAAGACATCGACAGTCAGGCACGACTGTTGGACGACAATCAGTTCTATCAACAGATCTATGGTGGTATCGACTCCTTTGTCGTCACCGAGCGTCTAACCGAGCCCAATGGTTTGATGGTGGCCGTACAGGAACGCATGGGTAATGAACTGGCCTGTTACGCCATACCCAATGACTTCCTTGCCGACGCGGAAGATCGACTGCTAATGCCTTATGTGGAAAAGGAGACCCAACCCATCGGTAACAGCAATCAAAGTGCCATCATGAACAATATCCAACATCTGCATTCCCACTTGCTGGCGGAAAATCTGGAAATTGGCGATCCTGAACTCGATGCCACTTATGATCTGTTCGTGGCTGCATTGGAAGCTGGACAGGATGCGATCGGCGTGACCGAGAATGGCGATCTGCCCTTCTCCTGTCGCCGCACCCGCGACCTGATCACCGGTGCAGACCTGGCCTCTCCGCTAACCGCCGACCCGGACTACGTCATGCGCGCCTGGATGACAGTTGCCGCCTATCTCATGTCCGATTATCGATTTGTATACGAATAAACCAGGAGCTACCAGGAGAATTCAAAGATGAAACGACGCACTTTGCTTAAGACTCTGACTGGTATCGGCATGGCAGGTGTATTGCCAATGTCCCTGGTCCGGCCAGCATTCGGCGCAACCGCTGACAGATTCCTGATCACCATTAGCGCCACGGGCGGTTGGGATCCTACCAGTCTTATCGACCCCAAAGGTGACGCGCCACGGGCGGACGGGTTAGGACCGATAAACAACTACTCTGCCAGCGAGATCAAGAGTGCTGGTAATCTGATGTACGCCCCCTACTCCAATCAGGTGGAAGCGCCTTCAATTGAATCGGCAGGACACTACGACAACTTCTTCGAAAAACATCACGAACGGTTGCTGGTGATCAACGGCATCGACACCCAAACCAACGGTCACGACAGTGGTCGACGCTTTGTCTGGAGTGGCAAGCTGGAAGAAGGTTATCCGACAGTTGCTGCATTGGCGGCAGCACCTTTTGCTGATCAGCCAATGGCATTTATCTCCAATGGCGGCTATGACTTCACTGCATCTATCGTAGCGCCGGTCCGGACCGCCAGCGCCGCAACTTTTAACCAGCTGGCATTTCCAAATAGCCAGTTTCCGGCCGATCCCGAATTGCTGGAGGTCGGTTTCTTCACCGAGACCCAATACTCCCTGGTGCAGCAAGCCAGGGAAGCACGGCTGACGCGACAGCGCATCACCGAGTCCTTACCCAAGCGCCAGAAACAAATGGATCAACTGCAAACAGTTAAGAATACCGATGTAGAGTTACAAAGCCTGTTGGAATTTTTGCCGGAAGAAGTCTCCAGCGGATTGGCTGGTCAGGGGGAAGTAGCTGTCGCTGCCTTTGCCAGTGGTCTGGCAGTGAGCGCCAATCTCAGCCTGTCTGGTTTTGACACGCACGGAGATCACGATCTGGATCACACACCGACCATGACCGAGCTGTTGGAAGGCATCGATACGCTGTGGGACCAGATTGAAGCGCAAGGCCTGGAAGACAAGGTCACTGTGGTTATCGGTTCCGATTTTGGCCGCACGCCGTTTTACAACCAGGGCGATGGCAAGGACCATTGGAATATTACTTCGGTAATGGCAATGGGTGCCGGCATCACCGGCAATCGAGTAATTGGTGCCACTGATGAAAACTACGAGGCATTTAAACTCAATCCAAGCACTCTGCAACCGGATGACAATGGCATCATCGTCACTCCACAACACGTACATCGATCATTGCGGGATTTTCTTGGTATCCAAAGCGATTTGGACAACCTGTTCCCAATCGCCGTGGAATCGTTGGATTTGTTTGGTTAATCCAGTCATTCACTGCCGACCCAGTCGCTCAGCACTTCTACTCAGCTATTGATTGCCAAAACATCATTTCTGTCACATGTTCGTGATAGCATCGTGTCCGATTTGCCCACATGCTACTGAATACAAGATGACTCGCTCCACCCTGTTCATTGCGCTGTTTCTCATCAACCTTGTTGTTGCGGGTTGTACTGGTGTCGGTACTGAAGATACTGGTATACGACAAGTGACCGTGCTGTATACCAACGACGAGCACGGCTGGATGGAAGGCATGGAAGAAGACCAGGGCGCTGCCAATCTTTATGCGCTGTGGCAATCCAGAGAAGGCTATACCTCAGATGGCCCATTCCTTGTTCTTAGTGGCGGTGACAACTGGACGGGACCGGCCATTTCCACCTGGACTCAGGGCGAAAGCATGGTGGAAGTGATGAATGCCATGAACTATGACGCCTCTGCCGTTGGAAACCACGAATTCGATTTCGGCCTGGAAGCACTGAAGCGCCGCACTGCACAGGCCCGTTACCCATACCTCAGCGCCAACACACGCTGGAAATCCAATGGTGCGGTTCCCAACGACCTCGGCATTCTTCCTTACTCCATCATCACGGTGAATGACGTGCGCTTTGGCATCATTGGCCTTACCACACGAGCTACACCCTTTGTCGCCAATCCAGCCTACGTCGCCGACCTGAACTTTATCGATTACGAAAGTGCCCTGCGCGAAACAGTACCAGTCGTTGAAGAAAATGATCCGGACATCCTGCTGGTTATCTCCCACGTTTGCGTGGCTGAGTTAGAGCCACTGATTCGCAACACGCAGGATCTGGGAATCGCCATGATGGGTGCCGGTCACTGCAATGAACTTGTGGCAAGACGCATCGGCGAAACTGTGTTACTCGGAGGCGGCTACCACTTCTCTTCTTACGCACGGGCGCGCTTCACTTTTGACACAGAGTCTGAAGAACTTTTACGTACCACCTTTCGCGCCAATGATTACCGCAACAGTAACACCGACGAATCGGTTGCAACCCTGGTATCGAAGTGGTCACAACAGATGGAAGTAATTCTCTCTGAGGAAATCGCCCATCTCGCTTCCACGCTGCCAATGGGCAGTGAAAAACTGCAACAACTGATAGTGAATTCCTGGCTGGAAGCTGACCCCACCGCAGACGTTGCCATTACCAACGCCGGCGGCATTCGCACTGATCTGTCTGCAGGCCTGATTGATGTCCGCTCCATGGTGGCCCTCATGCCCTTTGACAACACCATCATCGCCGCCACAGTAACTGGCGCGACATTGGAGCAGGCAATTGACGAAGGAGGACGACCAGTGCTGGGCGGCCTGACTAGACGCGGGGGCGAATGGATAGTCGAACGAAGTGGTGAGCCACTGCGAGCCGATCAGGAGTATCGTGTCTTACTCAACAGCTTCATGTACGCAGGCGGTGATAATTTTGGTGCGATTGCAGAGGCTGACCCCAACGGATTCGACACAGGAGTTAATTACCGCCAACCATTTCAGGACTGGTTAAAAAACCAATCGAGCTCCAGATCCAATCCATTGAAGTTCTAGAGCACCAAACCAAGTCTAATCCACTAGGCAATTTTTCGATTCAACCAATCGAGAATCACACGATTTACTTCTTCCGGTTTTTCCTGCTGCGTCCAATGCCCGCTTCCTGCCACAGTGTACTTCTCTAAATCGGAAATAAAATCTTCCATACCATTGGCCGAAGTAGGCGGAAGAATCACGTCATGCTCAGCCCCCACATAGAGACAGGGCACTTCAATGCGTGATGCCGCATTGGCCATGACTGTCCCCATCCGAGGGATGGCACGATACCAATTTAGTCCGCCAGTAAAGCCAGTGGCTTCGTAAGTCTCGGTGAAATATTGCATCACCTCTTCAGGCAAGAAAGGTTCGCCCGGAGGATCGTCTCTCTCTAACATCGCCAGCAAGTTCATCTGCCTTTCCGGAGAATCTTCCGGATAGTTGGGAAAGTTCTCTGCGTCCCAAATATCCACCCCACCACGGCTCAAGAAAAAATCGAAGGTCTTGCGCACGTCAGCTTCCAATGCTGCTTCAGCCTGCCCGGGAGGCATGAAAGTCGCCACATAGTAATTTGGGGTCATCACTATGTTGTTACGCACTGCATCATCTGCCGGAGGCAAATCTGTGGGACGGCCTGCTGCCGTATTCAAGCCGATGATTCCCAAACACCGATCAGGATGCAGTCTACCCATCGCCCACACCACAGCGCCACCCCAGTCGTGGCCGCAGAACACGGCACGATCGATTCCCTTGGCATCCAGCATTCCAACCAGATCATCGCAGAATATCCCCATATCATATTGCATCGGATCATCAGGACCGCCGGTCAGTCCGTAACCCCGTTGATCGGGAGCAATACCATGAAAACCTGCGGCGGCGACCGCATCCAATTGATGTCGCCAACTAAAAGCCAGTTCCGGAAATCCGTGACAAAAGACAATGGCAGGGCCACTGCCCTTTTCATACACCGCCATGGAAATACCATTGGTATCGACAAAAGTTGGCGCGGGCATCATGGGCGCGGGTCTCACACCACTCGATTGACCGTGTACGGCCGGCACATTGCTCAGTGTTAACCCAAGGGCCGCATAACTCGAACTCTGAAGAAACTGACGTCTGGAGAACTTCATAATGAAAACCTGGAAAGCCTAAGTGTCGTGAAGGCCAAGCTAATACAAATCCGCACAAACTAAAAGCTCTAAGACTATCAATACGGGACAATTTGTGACGCCTGCCTGGATAATCAGTTAAGCTGACGCCATGGGCCTGAACACTGCCGTGCAACCAATTTATTTCCCCGACCCCGAGCAGCAAACTGTTTTGCGCATGGGACTGCAAAACCTGTCGTTGGACAATTGGTTACATCTGGATGAGGATTTTGTGGCATTCCACCAGCACAAGCTGGAACTAAAAGCCTTGAGCGATGATTCAGTCAGCAGGGAAACCAAAGGCGCCGAGGAAGTAATTGAAGAGTTCAATAACTTTCTACTCAAGCATTTGCTGGAACACCATGCTAAGCAGTTTCTATTGCACAATGAACGCCTGCAACACAAACCGAGCCAACTGGAATTCGATGCCCCTGCAACAACGTTGTGGCAAAGCTCGTTGTGGGTTCAGGACGACATCTGCCTTCTACAACCTCAGGGAAGCACCTACGTATTAAGCGCAGCCAGTCTTTGCTCGCCCTCAAACTGGCGGCTGGAAGACAAAATTGGCCACACGGTAGAGTGGATTCACAAACCTGTACCGAACTATCAATACGCACTCAGCGAGCGAGTGGACACATTGCTTGCCCGTCTGAAACCTGAGCAACCGGTGATGCGCTTCAACTGGTCAGTGCAAAACAGCAACGAGCTAAACTGGCATGAAAATTCTGAGAGAAACCTAGATCACAGCCAGGGCAGCTGCGAATTCTATTGGCGAGTTGAGCGACAGGCACTACTGAAGCTGCCAGCAACCGGGGCAATAGCATTTACTATTCGCATCTTCCTTCATAGCTTTGATGCTATGGAACAAGCCACAGAGGATGACAACAATCATAGATTGAGCTTTAAACAGACCCTGGCTCAGATAATCGAGCGATTACCTGAGGAGACCCGACACTATAAAGGCCTGAACGAGAATCTACTCGAAAGACTGCAACGTAAATAGCAGTTGGTCAGCATCGGTTAAGGAAAGAACCAGATTGCGATAGGCAACTGTGCCATCCACTTCAAGCTCTGGGATAACAAGTTGTCCAGTTATATCATCGAAAGTGGAGTAGCCTTCTTCCGCCGTTGGTAGCGAAACAACGGTCTCGGCACGACCACGAATCACGACCTCTGGATCCTGGGATTCGATGGCGAACGCAAGCTCCACAATCCCTGAACTTCCAGCATCCACTCTGAGGATCAGTTCGCCGCTACTGTTATCAAATCGATTCGGTGCCTGGGCTGAAGTTATCACCTCCATGTTGGTGAAAATAAAATTGTTGCGGGTCAGGTTGGAACCATCAAAATTGATGACGGGTAGTTCGGAAAACTGCACATTCTGGGAATCAATTGGCGCCACGATAGAAACGCGACCCAGAGCACCAATGGAATCCACAACGGTCATACCATCATCAATCACTCGACCGAAGACGGTGAACCCCCCATTGTCAGAATCCAGAAAGGTATTGTCTGAGAGATTCACAAACCACTGGCTGGTGGCGCTATCTGGATTGCCAGCAACCTTTGCCATGGCGACCGTACCACGCACATTGGACTGGCCGGGTTCGTTGGCAATTGGGCCATCGGTATCTATTGCCTCAATATTTAGCGATCCACTGGGCAGCGTGAATCCCCCGCCCTGAATAACAAAATCCGGGACCATGCGATGAACAAATGAGTCGATGTAGCGACCACTGTTCACGTAATTCAGAAAATTTTGCACCGTGCCCGGTGTAACAGAATCAAACAACTCGATTGAGAAGTCCCCCAGCGTGGTTGAAACTCTCACTACGGTTTGTGCCTGCAAGCTGGAGACAAAACCGCTTAACAACAGCGATAAAATAACTACTGCCAGGTTCTTGCGGGCTACTTCGAAACTGCTACTGCTCATAAATTTTCCTTTAGCCAATAAAAAAGGTGTCAGATGCTAGCACCTGACACCTTTTTTTACGTTAAATATCAGGGAATCAGTCGCGGAATAAACTTTGTCACACCGCGGATAGGGCCCACTTCACCGGCATAGACATTACCTGCATTGTCCACAGTGACCCCTTCTCCCATAGATCCGACGCCTCCCATACCGGAGGACCGTTCAGGAGACACGTGTTCAGGCACGAAGAAAAACACCTCGCCAGTACGGGCGCTGCCGACACGCAGACCTTTTCTCCAACCCCCGGGATTGTAATTGGGATCGGATTCAGAATCGATGGCATAGAGCCAGTCATTGCTGCGATCGATGAAGATGCCGCTATTGCGACTGAACTGATACCAGGTGTCGAGATGATCACCGTCCTGACTAAAAATCTGAATTCGATTATTACCTCTGTCGGCGACAAACAGACGGCCCTGGGAATCCATCGCCAGCGAGTGTGGCGCTCTGAACTGGCCATCCTCCTGTCCCCATTCACCGAAATGACCAACATAGGTGCCGTCTGGCTCCCAGATTGTAATGCGACTCTTGGAGTCAGGCCCCGGGGAATTCTGGAATTGCGCGCTGTGAGTCTCGCCAATAAAGATGCGACCATTCGGTGCCACTAACACGTCATTGGGCTCAGTAAGATGAGTGGGCGGATCACCCATTTCACCGGGAGTGCCAATCACCATCAGCAGTTCACCTTCCGGGCTGAACTTGAGCACCGCACTGCCAATGTTTCTTGAGGCTGGATTGGCCTCTGCTTCAGCGCTGTTTGCCAAACGCGCATCGGCGATCCAGATATTACCCTCGGCATCCACATCCATGCCGTGTGGCCAGAGGATTTGACCGCCACCTAAGGAGGCAACCACTCTGCCTGAAGGATCGAGTTTTACAATAGGATCGATTTCTGGAAACAGTGCGCAGGAATTTACACCGCAGCGATCTCCGGCCCATATATGAACCCCATCGATGTCCACGTTGATGGCACTGACTGAACCCCAGTTTCTTGCATTGGGCAAAGTGCCAAAATCCCGCTGCGTCTCATAGGGATTAGGCAGATTATTAATAGGCTGCTGTCCTGCATGAGCTGCTGGCGTTATTGCACCAGGTTGAGCAACACTCGTGGTTGAAAAAGCCAAAGACAATGAAGCAGCAAGACCAAGCTTGCCGAGTGACCGAATAAACTGTTGGAGCCGAACTGTTGGCATCGTCATTATTATTCCTCTCCCTGTTAATACCATAATGGGGGGGTTACTAGACGGATAGTGTCATTGCCTCAGCTGGGCCGCTGAGGAGTAGGGAAAATGGACTGTCGACCCTGGCTTGTCAAGCGATGTACCGGCTATGCCGACACGTTGGTTACTTTGTAACATTTGCAGTAAAGTCGAGGCTGGCGCATGAAATCGTCGAGCGCGAACCAATGCGCAAGTTGCGACTTCTGGACTCAGGCACCGTCGGTGTTTATGCTTCGCCCCCACTGACTCGAAGCCAGTCCCTGCAAAGCAGGCCAAAATAAGAAAACAAACGAGAACAACTCTATGCTGCGCCCTGTGATTAACTGGATATTTGTGATTAGCCTAACCATGGGGCTGTTGATGATCGCCATCATGGCGGCGGATACCGTCCCGAATTCAGGCGGCTTAGCTCATCCCGAGCATGCAGGCATGCAGGTAGGAGACGATGGAGCAGAGAGGCTGGACTCGATTGGGGTTTTTGCGTTTCTTTTTCAGAGCCTGTTGTTGTCGCTGGTAGTTTGTCTGTCCATTCTAGGTGTCAGCGAGCGTCGTCGTAGTCCGCAATTGCTTGCCCTGATGGGTGCCAGTCTGATTTTCATGCTGTTTGTCTGGTGGCAAATGTACTCCGGCCATCAAGCGTATCTGGCCACCGGTGAGACAGGCTATTTCATGGGTTTCCCTACCGCCACCGCCTGGCAAGTCTACGGTACCTGGTTAGGCGCAATACCATTGATCCTTATCTACTCAATCGGTTTCAGAAAATACATCTACACCAAAGAAGATGAAGCGGCGTTCAATAAGCTGCTGATGGAAACCCGGGCAAAGAACGCCGCAGCCAAGGAATCGCGCTAGCCACATGGAAGCCTTTCGCCAGGAAATTATTGTTGGCGCCGTCGTCGCCTATATGGCCTTCTGTGTGCTGACCGGCCTGTGGGCGATGAAACGCACACAGAGCAGCAGTGACTTTTTTATCGCAGGCCGGGGACTTGGACCAATCGTGGTGGCCCTGGCCTTGTTTTCCAGCACCCTGAGTGGCTTTGGTTTCGTTGGCGGTCCTGGTCTTGTTTACTCCATCGGAGTCAGTTCTTTCTGGATGGTTGTCATTTCTTCCACCGGCTATGCCATCGGCTTTTTCCTGGTGGCAAAACGCATTCGAATGATTGCCGAACTCAGAGACTGCCTGTCACTACCTGATGTTGTTGCGGCACGCTATAACAGCGAAGCGGTTCGGTTTCTGATTGCCATCACTATCGTTCTAGGGGTTATGGGTTATCTGGCGACACAGATACTTGCCATGGCAGTCGTTATGCAAGCCATACTCTCTGGCACAACGATGTTCTCCGACATCGGCCTGGTCACCTGTGTATTCATTTCTTCAACAGTCCTGATTTTTTATTGCGTCACCGGCGGCATCATCGCCTCGGTTTATACGGATGTCGTGCAGGGCGCCATCATGATGATCGCTGGCACCCTCATCTTGTTTACCGCCACTTCAGTTTTTGACGGAGGCATGCAGGAAGCGACTTCAATCATTCTTGCCGATGATGGCGAGACCATGATGCCCTTTGGCGCCGCCGGCATAATGGCCTCACTGGGATGGTTCTTTGTCTTTGGCTTGGGACTGGCTGGACAGCCTCATCTCATCACCAAGATGATGATGAATAGAAGCATGACAGACAACCGGAAGATCCTGCCCATGTCGCTGCTTGGCTATGTCATGGCTGCACTGTTGTGGATTTCAATTGGCGTGGTGATGCGCGCCGCTGTGATTGATGGTGTCATTCCACCACTTGATCAACCCGATGATGCAGCATCGGTTTTCTTATCGGTATTTGCCAATCCACTCCTGGCTGGAATCGTCTTTGCCGGCTTATTTGCAGCCATCATGTCCACCTCCGATGCGTTTCTGAATATTGGCACTGCTGCAATCATCCATGACATTCCAAAGGCAGTGCGCGGCCACAGTTTGAACAACGAATTGTTCTGGGCCAGAGTTGTGACTGTCATTCTCGCGCTGGTGGCAGCGAGCTTCGCGCTGTATTCGCACTTTCAGGACGCCACACTGGTGGCGCTTTTGGGTGCATTCGGTTGGGGAACCTTCGCCGCATCGATTTTTCCGGTGGTAGCCGTGGGTCTGAATTGGCAGGGCGCCACAGTCGCCGGGGCCGTCACCGCTATCTCTGCCGCTTTAATCATTAATTTCGTGGTACAGCTCGCAGGTATCGCCCTGCCTCATGGCATCTCTGGCCCATTAGTAGCCTTCGTAACCTCGATGATACTGTTCATCGGGGTCTCATTGCTTACCCGCAAGCCCGATCTGCCAGCCGACATAGATCAAGTACTGAACCTCTAAGATCAGTTCTCCGATACTCCACAAATAGCCCTCCTGCCTCAGATTCCTGAACAAAAGTTTGTGGATGCTGGGTCCTAGTTGTTAATGCCTGGGAAATAACAACGCCACAATGGAATCACTTACAGACGATCTATTGGTTGCGATACACAAGATAAGTCGTTGTGCAAAGCCGATCCGGCAGCGACCAAATTACCCTGACGACATAGGTTTAGCTCAGTCTCAACAAGCCAAGCTAGTGGAAAAATTCGAGCGCCTCGATCGAAAAGAGCGCGAGAGAATCGCCTCCGCCCTGAAACAACTAAGCGAAATGATGGACGATGAGAGTGAACCCTGGGGAGAGGCAGACGAAGAAGCAACCGCCACTCCGCCTCATCTGCGCCTCAACTCACCATTCTAGTTGATCTTAACCAGACCAACCTGATTAGAACTGCTCTGATGGATAAGCAAGTTACCCTCTTCGGTGACCCAGGTATGTCGAATGATGCCCACACCGGATGGGATCGCCCAACTTTGAAAGGATTCGGTAGCGGGATTAAAACGGACCAGCGCATCCGGCCGCATCCCGGACTCGTTGTACCAGATCACATCATCGATCACCGCCATGGAATAAGGGTGAGAACTGGAACCACTGGGCGAATCCCATTGTTTGATGTCACCACTGACCGGATCCAGTCGCCCAATCTTGCCCATAGTGGAATTTACGTACCAGACGATGTCATTGCTGTCTAAATCCAGGCGGCGGATTCGTGACCGCTCATCAGGAACCTCGTAATAGCGAATATCCATGGAGTCTGGATTCAGCGCACCGATTTTATTGGTGCCATTGAAAGCAACCCACACTGTGCCTTTGCTGTCTACTTTGATGCCGTATGGACGTGGTTCTACGTTGATCTCTTTTAAGTCACCGGTTTCAGGATTCAGGCGACCAAGCATGGCAGCGCCTTGCGCAGTGAAGTAAAGGTTGCCATTGGGATGGAACACTGCCGAATGGGGGTCTCTCGCTTCCGTTTCGTATTCAGTCACCAATCCTGTCTTAGGGTCCAGTTTTCCCACCGTGGCATTGCTGTTTCCGGTGTACCAGATATTACCTTCGTCATCAGGAACGATGGTGTGTGGCCGGGACGTAGGTGGCAATTTGTACTCTTCCATCACCCCTGTTTCCGGGTCCAGGCGTCCAGTCAAACTGGCCCACATACCAGTCCACCAGATCGAACCGTCAGGCGCTTCTACCGGATCCCGTGAACGTTGACCTAATGTAGGCACGGTCCACTCAATGATCTCAATGTCGGTATCTCCCGGAATCAGTGTCGGGCGTCGTGATTCATCAACTGGAAAATGCTCTGCAAGGTAATTGGCTATGGTAGTTGCCTGGGCATCATTCAGCTCGATCATGGTTGAGAAAACCCGGCGCCACTCTGCCGGGCTGTCATAACCTGCTGTGCGAACGATGTTTGCTGTGGAATGGCAGCTTGTACAGGCCGTCAGCACCAGTTCCTTTCCCTCACCTTCAGGAAGTGCGGGCGGGGTTCGGCCTCGTTGCGCCAATGCGGGATTGGTGGAAACCAGAAGGAAGACAAGGGCAATAGTTAGTGAACCGATGGATTTCATGGTGGCACCCTGAAAATTGTTGGAGGCTGAATCTACGATAATAGTTAGCACGGTGAAATTTACAACAGCTTGCCTGCATGGAATGATCGACTCGGCTGGCCTGACTAACAGTCTGGCGTGTTGCCTGTTTGCCAGACCAGCGCGAGACCGAGGCTCAATGGAGGCCGACTCGCGGCATATTTAATTCACTTCTGGGATTCGCTTCTATAGAGACCCTGGGGTATCTTCTCCCTAGGTTTATCCCGATAAGAAGACACATAAGAAGACGCACAACAATGTCCAGATTGACACACCGCATCAGCTCTAGAATTTTGACCTCCCTGCTCTTAGCAGTAGCCGCGCTGAATTTAAGCGCCTGCACCCAACAGGAACAATCCACCACCAACGACGAGCAAATCATATCTGGCACAGAGTGGCCCCTGTATCGAGGTAATTATTCGGGGACCGGCTACTCGCCTCTGGATGCCCTCACGCCAGACAACGTTGCAAGTCTACAAGTCGCCTGGCGTTACTCGCTGCGCAACGATGAGAGCGATAATCCAAGGGAACCCAATTCTCAAGCCACACCGATTGTTACCAGCGGCATGATGTTCGTACCGACGGTGGATGCAGTGGTCGCACTTAATCCGGTTTCAGGAAGTGAGATCTGGCGCCATCAGGTTACGGACGGGCGCCCTTCAAGACGTGGCGTC
>JAKSCP010000007.1 GCA_022360535.1 Pseudomonadales bacterium
ATCAAACTGGTCGACGCCCTGCATAGTGATCGCCGGGTCGAAGTGAAACAATAGATTTCAATCACCAGGCAGGCCCGCGAATCGAATAAGACTGACAGACACCCGAGCATGAAATTTCGCCGCAAGATCAGAGAAGAGCTGTCCATCAACATCACACCCCTAATCGATGTGGTGTTCCTGCTGCTGATCTTCTTCATGGTTACCACCACGTTTAATCGTGAAACCAGACTATTGGTGAATCTTCCAGAGGCTAATGCGGAAGCTGCTGAGTCGGTTCCGGATCAGATTGAAATCATCGTCGCCAGAGAGGGCAACTACTCCATTAATGGTCGGGTGTTAGTTGACGCTCGTATCGAAACCTTGATGCGCGGACTCGAATTGGAATCCGGCGGTGATCGATCGTTGCCAGTGCTCCTGGTGGCAGATGCCGAAGCCACCCATCAATCGGTAGTGACTGCCATGGATGCTATCGGCCAATCAGGTTTTACCCGTCTCAATATTGCCACGCAGCGTACTCCAGATGGCACAGTTCCACCGGCGGTGAACTAATGAATCAACAACCGCAGGCGATAGTGGCAACTCCCAGTGAGCAGTCCGGTTGGGATCTGTATAAGCGCCTGCTGGCTTATGTACTCGATAACAAACTGGTCATGGTGGTCGGACTGATTGGCTTTACCATTTTCGCTGCCTCCGGGCCCGCTGCCACCCAATGGCTTGGCTGGACTCTGGACTCCATCAACTCGGAGAACTACGAGCAGGCCCGCATACTGAGCCCGTTGCTTTGTATTGCCATTGCCTTCGTGCGTGGTCTTGGTTCCTTTATGGGCGGTTACTCCATGGCGAACCTGGCGCAGCGGGTTATGCATCGACTGCGGTATGAACTCAATAAAAAACTGGTGAATCTGCCTGCCGCCTTTTTTGATCGTCATACCAGCGGTCGCCTGGTATCAAAAGTCACTTACGATGTGCAGCAGATTGCCGGGGCTGCCAGCGAAGCCATCACTGTTGTGTTTCGTGAAGGCTTGACCGTAGTGTTTTACCTGGCACAGATGTTCATCATCGATTGGCAGTTGACGCTGACCTTTCTGGCCATCGCACCCCTGGTGGGCTGGATTGTGTCACTTGCTTCCAAACGCTTCCGACGCTATAGCACCCAGATGCAGGACTCTATGGGCGAAGTAACCCAAATTACTAATGAAACCATCAAGGGCCATCGTGTCATTCGTACCTTTAATGCCGCGGATTATGTAAACGAACGTCTTTTTACTGCCAGCGATCGCAATCGAAAGCAGAATATGAAGTTGGAATTGACCCGCAATATCAGCACACCCCTGGTACAGATGATCGTCGCCATGGCTCTGGCCTTACTGGTTTGGGTTGCCATGTCGCCAGACTTCTTTGCTGGTCGCACACCAGGACAGTTCGTCATATTTCTCAGTGCTGCCGGTTTACTGGCGAAACCCATTCGACAGCTAACTCAGGTGAATGCAGTCATTCAACGTGGGGTAGCTGCCTCCGCCAGCATCTTTACCTTATTAGATGAAGATTCGGAAATAGACACGGGCACCCACAGCGCAGACGACCTTAAGGGCAGGATTGAGTTTCAGAATGTGTCATTCGCCTATAACGACAATGCCGTCGCGCTGCATGAAGTTAGCTTTGTGGCAGAACCGGGCCAAACCATTGCTCTGGTTGGCAAGTCCGGTTCCGGAAAGTCATCTCTGGTGAGTCTTATTCCCCGCTTTTATTTACACACCCAGGGGCAGATTCTTATCGACAATGTCCCTTTACAGGACTATTCACTGAATAATCTGCGCCATCATATTTCTATCGTGACACAGCAAGTAGTGCTTTTTAACGGCACAGTCGCAGACAATATTGCTTATGGTGAAACCGATGTGCCCCGTGAGCGAATCGTCGCTGCCGCAGAAAATGCCCATGCCATGGAATTCATTTCGCAATTGGAGCAGGGTCTCGATACCCATGTGGGTGATGACGCGAGTCTACTCTCCGGGGGACAACGGCAACGTATCGCGATAGCAAGGGCCTTACTAAAGGACGCACCCATCCTTATCTTTGATGAAGCAACTTCGGCGTTAGACTCAGAATCGGAGCAACATATCCAGGATGCGTTGCAACAACTTATTAAAGGCCGTACAACATTTGTTATTGCACATCGCCTCTCTACTATCGAGAATGCCGACCAGATTTTGGTAATGGATGGTGGCAGAATTGTCGAAGCTGGTACTCACAGCGAACTCATCGGCAATAATGGCCACTATTCCCGGCTACATCGTCTGCAGTTCTCAGAGTACGAGGCGACAAGTTCCGATTAAGTAGTAGAAGTAGCACTTCATGAGTTTCCTAGTTCGAGCCTGGTATAACAAAGCCCCCTGGCTGTGGCTGCTTTGGCCTATTAGTCTGCTGTTTCGAGCATTGGCTGCCTGGCGTAAACGCTCGCAACAGGCACAGCTTAAACCGTGCGACGTGCCAGTTATTGTGGTGGGTAACATCGCGGTGGGTGGCACCGGCAAAACACCTTTACTCATCGCCTTGTGCAAACACCTGCAAACCCAGGGAATGCAGCCGGGTGTGATAAGCCGTGGTTATGGTGCCAAGGGTAACTCTTACCCGCTGCAGGTCGACGACGAAACTTCTGTAGAGCAGGCTGGTGATGAGCCGGTCCTGATTGCTGAGAAAACCGGGTGTCCAGTAGTTGTTGATCCGAACCGCGCGCAGGCTCTGCAAACTTTGCTGGCTAAGCATCAAGTTGATGTGGTGCTGAGCGACGATGGCCTGCAACACTATCGACTCCCGCGTCGCATTGAAATTGCTGTGGTCGACGGCACCAGGCTGTTTGGCAATGAATTGTGCCTCCCGGCAGGGCCATTACGAGAACCGGTTAGTCGATTGCAATCGGTAGATTTGCTAGTGGTAAATGGTGGAGAAGAGGGTTCTCACCCAGCGCTGGAAAAAGCCCATCGTATGCATATTAAATCTGTCGCTCTGGTTAATTTAGCCAGCGGCGAGAAGCGTCCGTTTTCTGGTGCCCCATTTAATATCGGTAACACCATTCAGGCGGTTGCCGCCATCGGCAATCCACTGCGGTTTTTTGAATCGCTTGAATCACTGCCATATCCGCTGCAGCGCTTCGTCTTTCCAGACCACTATCGCTTTCAGGCAAGCGATTTCGATGAGACTAAACTCGATCTCAATCAACCTGTGGTCATGACCGAAAAAGACGCCACCAAGTGTCGTGACTTTGCTACACCGAACATGTGGCTTGTCGAAACCGTTGTAGAACTGCCACCAGCATTTCTTTCTTCTTTGGATGCAGCGTTAAGCAAATAAATCTGCTGCGACCCATTTTCCGCACTTTCGATACTGTCAATACTTCCAATCCGTTAGTGCCAGTCGTATCTTTAGCGCTTACATGAATCGAAACCCGATTCCCTTATAGGCAGAGCCTGAACGGTTCTGCGCATTGCGAGATTAAGTTGTATGTTGGACCAAAAGCTTCTAGCCATTCTGGTATGTCCCGTCTGCAAAGGCGATTTGTTCTATGCCAAAGAGGCGCAGGAATTAATTTGCCGAGTAGACAAACTTGCCTTTCCGATTCGAGACGATGTGCCTGTCATGTTGGCAGATGAGGCGAGAGAAGTTTCCCTGGAAGAAATCGAAGCGCTGTAGATGGTCCAGGGTTCACTGCAACTTGGTGAACTTACCAAAGCACGACAGCATTAAAACCATAAGTAGTATCAAGAGGAGCTGACTAAGTGAGCTTCACCGTAATAATCCCGGCCCGTTTTGCTGCGCAACGATTGCCCGGTAAACCTTTGCTCGACATCGGTGGCAAGCCGATGGTTGAGCACACCTACCGGCGTGCACAAGAGAGTGATGCCAGAAGAGTCGTAGTTGCTACCGACGATGAGCGTATTGCTGATGTGGTTAGTGCATTTGGCGGTGAGGCCATCATGACATCCGAGAGCCATCGTTCAGGAACTGATCGGCTGCAGGAAGCGGCAAGCGTATTGGGTTTGGATGAACAGGAGCTGGTGGTGAATGTGCAGGCAGATGAACCTCTGTTACCAGCATCTGCCATCCATCAGGTTGCTAATAATCTGCAGGCCCATAGTCAGGCAGGCATCGCCACCTTGTGCGAGGTCATTGCTGACCAGGAAGAGGTAGAAGACCCCAATGCCGTTAAAGTGGTGATGGACGGGGCAGGTTTCGCACTTTACTTCAGCCGCAGCACCATCCCCCATGCAGCCAGTGCTTCTGCCCGCAATTGCTTTCGCCATATTGGGCTCTACGCTTATCGGGTATCGGTGCTTAACCAATTCGTGCAGTGGCCCCCGGCAGAGCTGGAGCTGGCGGAAAAACTGGAGCAGCTCAGGGCATTAAGCAATGGTGTTCGAATCCATGTGGCGGTCAGCGAGGATCGTATTCCGCCTGGAGTCGATACCGAGAAAGACCTGGACACTGTGCGGCGACATTTGGAATCCCAATAAGTGATTCGTTCTAATGCAACAACAGCTCCCAAAGCCAGGGTCCTGATGGTATGTCTCGGCAATATCTGCCGTTCACCCACAGCTCATGGTGTCATGGAAAAGCTTATCTATGACAAAGGCTTAAGCTCAGATATTCATGTTGACTCTGCTGGCACCGGTGATTGGTACATCGGCGAGAGTCCCGATAGCCGGGCGGTGGCTGCGGCCACTTCCCGCGGCTACGACATCAGCCAGCAGACCGCCAGGCAGGTCCAGGTCGCAGATTTCGCCAGGTTTGACTATATCCTGGCCATGGACCGCACCAATCTCAAAGACCTGAAGGCGCTTAGCCCCCAGAGCTTCCATCCTAAACTGCGGCTATTGCTGGAATTCAGCGACAGCGAGCATGAATCGGTGCCCGATCCCTACTACAGCGGCCACGATGGGTTTGAACTGGTATTGGACCTGGTGGAAGCTGCCTGCTCCCAGCTGCTGGATACCATCGTGGCGGAACAGGCACTCAGTGTGCGGCGGGGCTAAGTACTTGGAAATCCAGCAAGAGGTCGACCTCAAGCCTTATAACAGCTTTGGCGTCTCTGCTATCGCAGCAGAATTCGCCGACGTAACGGACGCTGCCCAGCTTCCGGAACTGTTTGCTTACGCCGGCCACAATCATTTGCCGGTGCTCATCCTGGGAGGTGGCAGTAATCTGTTGCTGGTTAACGACTATCCAGGCCTGGTGATACGCATTGCGCTAACCGGCATGGAATTCGATGAGGGCTCTGGCAAGGTGCAGGTGAAAGCCGGAGAGAACTGGCACGCCTTCGTGAGTGAGTGCATGAATAAAGGCTTTCATGGGCTTGAAAATCTTGCACTTATTCCTGGCACAGTAGGTGCCGCTCCGGTGCAAAACATCGGTGCCTATGGGGTCGAATTGGAGCAATTCCTGGAATCGGTGCAGGTATATGACAGTGGCCAGGATGAGTTTCGTGTGCTCAGCAGGGACGACTGTGACTTCGCCTATCGAGACAGCCTGTTCAAGCATGAAGCGGGGCAGGGCCTCATTATCACCGAGGTGACCCTGCAGCTGAGCCGGCAGTGGCAGCCCAATACCAGCTATCAGGCGTTGCAAGACGCATTGGATACAGCAGAACCCACCCCCCAACAGCTATTCGACACCGTATGTGCCATACGCAGCAGTAAGCTGCCCGACCCAGCTCGGCTGGGAAATGCCGGGAGTTTCTTCAAAAACCCTGTAATTTCCAACGATAAGTACAAGAAATTATTAGAAGAGTTTCCTGACCTTCCCAGCTATCCTGTGGCTGAGGAAGGACTACTCAAGGTACCTGCGGCCTGGCTTTTGGATGCCCTGGGTTGGAAGGGCAGACAGCGAGGGGCCGCCGCCGTTCATGAACAGCATGCTTTGGTTCTGGTGAATACCGGAAGCGCCAGCGGTGAAGACTTGTATCTGTTGGCTCAGGAAATGAGTACCAGCGTGCTGACCCGGTTTGGGATCGCGCTGCAGCCAGAAGTTAGAATCTTGTAGCCCCCGGGTGTCCAACTAGCAGCAATCCCATAGCCTGCAGCCCCGCTGGTTTTTCCGAAGCGAGTTATCAGATCCATCCAAAATCACGGTCTGGGCGTATCGAAAACAGCGCCTTGATAAGACTTATTCTCAATTACTATCCATTTCCTATAACTCTGCGGAATTCAACAGGTTGCAGACTTACTGAACGATTGCGTACAGAAAAAATGTGAACCAGTTCCCGTTTTTCTACCCCTAATTTGTAGGGTCATTAGTAGCCATGC
>JAKSCP010000059.1 GCA_022360535.1 Pseudomonadales bacterium
CTTCGTGACTTACTGTTTGTAAGCTCCCCAACCAAAAAATCCTTTCGCCTCGTTCCAGCGCTTCTCGCTCGCTGCTCGAGATCGCTCCCTTCGATTGAGATTGCTCTACTTTTCGTCAGATTCGCTTTAGATATCTTGCAACCTTGCAAAGCTCAAATCCCATTTTTTCGTAGGTAGCTCTTGCTGATGCATGTCCGGGATCGCCGCCGGTTTCTACCATGACCAGGGAGAAGCCTTTGGCTTTGATCATTGCTATGCCTTTCTCCATTAGAGTGGTGCCGATGCCTTGTTGTTGGCACTCTGGATCGACGCCGATCATGTAGATTTGGCCCAGGTAGTCTTCGGGATGATAGGACATGGCAGCAAAACCGACGATTTGTTGGTCTTGCTCTGCCACTATCACATCGATAGCTGCGTCATCGCAGACTGCATTAAGGGAGCGCATCTGTTCTGCTTCCCAATCAGGTACGAACACTTCATAGATGTCTTTGCTCATGCTGCCTTCCAAACCAGCGAACACTGGTTCCCAGGCGCGAAGTGTTATGTCTTTAAGAGCTTGTTTATCAGTTTCTTGGTATTCACGAATATTCATTTTTGTTCCATAGCAAATTGTTGCGCAGGAGCGTATCCAGCGCATGTCAAAACGATGTGATGAATGGTTCTCTAGCCAGAAGTGGCTGGAGAAAAACGACTACGCGCGACGTACGCGACCAAGAATTGTGTTCAGTGAATTAGAAATAAACATGACTGGTACTCCAGTGCATTGACTATTGAGTTACGGGGTCGATCACCCGGCTGAAATCGCCGCCATCGCGAAACACTGTGCTGTCGACGAAGAAACCAGAAGCATAGAGTTTCACAGTTACAGTTCGAGAGCCTCGGTTTTCCCAAAACCAACCATGAATGCCATTAAATGGGGCGTGGAATGAGCCTGATCGGTTGTCTGAATTTCCCTGCTCAAAACTCTCGGCATATTCCTCACCGAGCCCGGCGGGTTCGGCGTGCATGTCATAATAGACTTCGGCATCGGCATTCCAGCTGAACACCATGGGAGAGTCAAAATCCATGGTGTATTTGTACTCCACCGACTGAAACGGGCCGAGTTCGAATTCTACATAGTCGGTGCGGTGAGCTTCGGGTTTTTCTTCGAATGGATTGACCTCGGCCGACAGTGCGGTGAGTCCGAATAATCGTCCTGTGCCCAGTGGGTCGGCACCAAACTCGGCGGGCAAGATGGCTGTTAGCAGAACTACCAGGCCAACCGCGAATGCGATGGCGGTAGCGATGAGTATGTTGCGGGGTGTTGGCGCTTGTGCGCTTTCAGGTTGTGACACGTCTGACGTCTCTTAGTCTGGTTGTGCAATCTAATACGGAGGTTGCAGCATGAAGGCGCTGAGCTGGTAGCCAGCCAGCAGGAATCCACCGGTCATTAACACCGTGTTGGTGGCGAACGCATGGCGCAGGTAACTGGTATTGGTGCGCCAAATGCTCAGTGCGATAAACACTGCTGAGAGAGCGAGTATCTGTCCGATCTCCACGCCCACATTGAAGCTGACTATGTTGGTAACGAGTCCGTTATCGGACAGGGTGAACTCTTGCAGTTTGGTGGCTAGCCCAAGCCCATGGAACAGACCGAATACGAAAACCGCTATCTTGGTGTTTGGCTCCACCCCAAACACCCGTTTGAAGCCATCCATGTTTTCAAATGCCTTGTAAACAATCGACAAGCCGATGATGGCGTCGATAAGAAAAGCGTTAACCCGGAAGTCTGCCAACACGCCGAGCAGCAAGGTGATGCTGTGCCCCACAGCAAACAGGGTGACGTACTGAACGACGTGCTTGGGGCGATAGAGAAAAAAGATTACCCCAACCAAAAACAGCAGATGGTCGTAGCCCGTAACCATGTGCTTGGCGCCCAAATAAATAAATGGGGCAATCGCCGGACCCTCAATAGCCTGCACGAAATTGGCATCCGAACCTTCTATGGTGTGTGCGGTTGCAATGGTGGGGATGAGCAACGCCAGACCGAACAGGGCCCATTGCTGCCAACGGGAAGTGAGTTGATGAAGTCGCATAGTCTAGTCCGCTTCTTCGCTATCGAAACGGTTCAAAATGTCAGGGTTATAGGCCTGATGGCAGGCAGTGCAAACACTGTAGAGTTGGGCGCCAGCCTGAAAGAAGGCTTCCTTGTCCTGGGCGGCAGCGGCTTCCATAGCCAGGATTCCCGCATCACTGAGGCCTTCGGAGTAAATCATCCAGGCGTCATTGTCCTCAGCGCGGCCGGGAATCGCCAGACTGTTTCCGGATTCCACCACGATGGCCGCCTGTGCCCGAACATAGGCCCAACCATCGTCAGTAGTTGGGTACAGTTCCTCATAGCCAGAGGCATCCATTACCCAACCGCCGGAGTCCCACAGAATGTCGGCGGCTGGTTCCAGTACCAGTGCCATAATTTCCTGCATATTGAGGTCGGTGTTGTAAGCGCTTTCTGTGACCGCTGTGTCCGTTGCCTCTTCCTGTGGCGCGCAAGCGGACAGGCTAACAAACAATGCCGCCGTCACGCTGAATCTGGAAGGAATAAAATCTCGCATGCTGTGTACCCGTGTCGCTACCTGGACTGTTAAGATGCTTCTGAGTGCTTAGAAGGGCCCCAAGTCTGCACTAATTTGCTGGTTTTATCCATATTTTACGGTTACTTAACAGGTCTAAGGCATTGGTTACATTGCAGAAAATGCTTAAACAGGGGATTGGCGTTGTTGCGCTGATTGTCTTACTCGGTAGCGGTGAATGGGCGCTGGCGGAGGTGTTTTTTCAGCCTACCCCAGACAATGGTCTGCAGCCGCGTCTGGTACAGGCACAGGATGGCTCGGTGCACCTGTTGTATTTCAAAAAGCGACTGGATCGACCCGCTGCCAGAGAGGGAAGTTTGTTCTATCGGCAGTACCTCCCGGAGCAGGGACGATTTGGTAATGCTGTGCGGGTATCCTCGCAAGCGTTCAATCTGCAAACCGTCTCTATTTCCCGAGCCTCTATGGCCATCGACGGGGCAGGGCGAGTTCATGTGATGTGGTATCTGCCGAGAGAGGCCCAATACCTCTATACCCGCTCAAATCCGGAACGCACACGATTCGAACCACAGCGTTCCATAGTGCAGGACAATCTGGAAGGTATTGATGCCGGTGGCGACGTGGCCGCCTGGGGTCAGGAAGTGGCGATAGTGTGGGGAGCAGGTGACCTGAGCCAGGAACATGAGCGCAGTATGTTCGGGCGATTCTCCCATGATGGTGGTGCGACCTTTGGCGACGAGATAATGCTGGCTAATCCCGATTTTGGGGCCTGTGCCTGTTGCTCCATGGCAGTCGACTACGCGTCGGCCTCCGATTTAATTGTGGCCTATCGTTCGGCGATCGATGGCATCGGCAGGCATATGCAGATTATGACTGTTTCCAACGTGGATCAGTCACCTTCTTCTGTCAGTTATGCAGAAGTGCAGCCGCTGCAACAATGGGAAGCGACGTTTTGTCCATTGAGTACCAACGACATTGCCTTTAATGCCGGCGATCAACCGTGGCTGGTCTTCGAAACAGAAAGTCGCATCATCAAGATGAACCTGGACGATCCTGCATCTATCGCGGCGGTAGCGGACCCATTTACAGAAACCAGGCAGAAGAACCCGGCGATTGCTTTCAATGGACGTGGGGAGTATGTGATTGCCTGGGCCGAGGCCATAAGCCATAGCCGGGGTGGTCGGCTCAATCTGCGTTGGTACGATAAGGAGGGGGCTGAGATGGCTTTACACTGGCAGGAAGCTATCGAATTGGCGGACTTCACTTTCCCTGCAGTAGCAGCAATGCCCGATGGCAACTTCCTGGTGTTGTACTAACAGCTACTGATTGATCGTTCCAACACTTGTCGGACGCTGTGACTGTCGGCGCAGGTTTTCCAATTCAAGTCGGTTCCACAGTTGCTGCACTTCCCCGCCAATATGTCGTTGCTGGTTCTCAATGCCGTCCAACAAGGAATTTCTCAAGGTGTAGTCGATGTTGTCCGCTTGCCGTTGATTGCGGATAGCGATGGCGGGATCAGGAATCAGATAGCGGGGTGCACGAATCTTTGCAAAGGCCGCAAGCACATATTGGGTGCGTTTGGTCAGGGCCTCTTCGCCACAAGTAAATTCCACATCTATCAGTAGACCGAGTGTGCGTTCCTGATTTGCGGGGTCAACGCCTGTTCGCTGAGTTTCTTCAACGAGTCCATCACGCCATTCTTTCAAGACTCGACAGTGCTCAAGATAGGTAGGGATCGTGTCGCCATTAATGCTGTCGCTAAACGCCTGGCAGCTGTCTTCGCTCGTAGTCCCGTCATCGAGACAGGTTTCTGCCGCTGCATCCAACTCGACAAACAGGTCCTTTACTACGCTTATACGCGCATCGATTTCAGGGTCAGGGTCTGCTTGCCCTCGGGTCAGGCTCGGCACCGTCAGCAGAGTCAGTGCCAGCAATGAGGGGGTGAGGGCAAAAAGTCGGGCTCTATTCATACAGTTCGAAACGGCGGTCCCATTTCTTGAATCGCTTTCTGGCTAGCTTCTCTAATTGTTTGGGGTTGGTAAAGAAGTATTCGCTGGCTTCAGCAATCGTTTCGTCGTATTCACAGAAAGTATTGTCGTATTCCCGGCACACCCAGGGACGTGAATCATAAATACCACAGACGCCACCAGGCTGCAGATGCATGCAATGGGTTTCGATGTGAAGGAACCAGCCATCGGCATCTTTGAACACGTTGATGTTCTCGTGGGATATTTGCCAGATGAGATGATCAAAGTCTTCCTTGGTTTTTGGTGCGGGAATTTTCTGATTGATGGAGTTGCAGCAAATTGACTTTTTGCACTTGGAGCATTTCTTGTCGATCTTTACATCGCCAGCACTTGTTGCGTCAACCAGCTTTATTGAATCCTTTGCATTCATTTCCTAACCACTTCTGAAAAATTTTCGGCTTAGCGGGGCATTCTAACATCGCTTTTGTTACAAGATGAATGAATAGCTTGCGCCTGAGACTTTAGTCTTTACACTGTGGTGACCGCTCAGGAAAATACCACTGGAATTGGTCTGGTAATGAAAAGAATGCAGCAAACAATAAAAAACATAACCGTACTCTCATTCATTCCATTTATGTTGTTGGCGGCTTGCTCGACAGAGGAGACCGTAAGTACCGCCGGTTCACACCTGGCGTCAACCGGGAATGTCGACGTTTCCATTCGCGCAGTGTCGACTAAACCCTGGCTGATTACTGGTGGAGATGTGTTGCTTGAAGTGACGTCTCCTGAGTCATCAGCTCCATCGCAATTGCGAGTCACACTCAACGGGGCAGAGATAGGCTCCCAACTGGTACGTATAAGCGCTACACGACAGCAGTTGCTGGTAACCGATCTGCCAGCAGGAGATAGCCAGGTTCAGGTCAGCAATGGGAATTCCTCGCAGTCACTTACGCTAACTAATTATCCTATCAGTGGACCGGTCATTTCCGGCCCTCATGAGAGTCCGTTCGTCTGCCAATCCGACGAATTCGAATTGGCAACCGGTGAACTTTATGGTCCGCCTCAAGATGAAAACTGTTTTCGTGAGACACGAATAGACTATGTTTATTGGTCCGCTGAAGACGAGATTTTTAAACCTTATGTCTTGCCTTTCGGTAGCCTGCCTCCGGAAGACATCGCGCAGATTACAGATGAGCGCGGGAATCTGGTCCCTTACATCGTGCGTGTTGAGACAGGGGTCGTGAATCGCGGCATTTATGAGATAGCCATGCTGCATGACCCTGCCGCATCAGAGCCTACTCCCTGGAATCCCAGTGCGGGGTGGAATGGCAAGCTTGTTTATACCCACGGTGGTGGCTGTCGCAGTGGTTGGTATCAACAGGGGGATAGCACCGGTGGTGTGCTTCGAAACGGCTTGCTGGTCCAGGGTTACGCTGTCGTCTCCTCTTCCCTGAACGTGTTCGGGCAAAACTGCAACGACCTGCTGGCTTCAGAAACCCATATCATGGTGAAAGAGCGCTTCATCGAGCATTATGGAGAACCGGTCTATACCATTGCTACCGGTGTGTCTGGCGGTTCTTACCAATCCCAGCAGACCGCAGACAATTATCCAGGGGTGTTCGATGGTGTCATCGTGGGTCTGAGTTTTCCAGACGTTACTTCGGCAACCATTTTTACTTTGGCAGACTCACGTTTGCTGCACTACTACTTCAATGAGATTAATCCGGAGGGGTTCTCAGAAGAAGAGCAGCGGGCTATTTCGGGTTTCGCCGTGCATGCATCCATTCCTAATCTGGCACGAGGGGCGGCGCGACTCGATCCCATTTATGAGGCGGACATCGCTCCGGAGGAGCAGGGTGGAGAAGTTTCCGTTTCCGTACTGGATTCACGTCGCTACGATTCAACCAACCAAAACGGCTTGCGTGCCACGGTGTACGATCACACCGTCAATGTTTATGGTCGGGTGCCAGGTACCCAGATCGCCCGCCGTCCTCTGGACAATGTAGGTGTGCAATATGGATTAGCGGCCTACAACGCAGGCGTGATCACCACTCAACAATTCATCGATTTAAACCGGGGTATTGGTGGTTTCGATCGCGATCTCAACCATGTACCGGAACGTCATCGTGCAGATTCGGATGCCACCAAGCGGGCCGTTGAGTCCGGCCGTATCTTGTTTGGCGGGGCTGGGTTGGCGGCTACACCGGTTATCGATTACCGCAGCTATATGGATCTGCGTGAAAACGGTGACATTCATATGCTGGTGCATCAATTCTCAACCCGGCAGCGACTGATTGAGGCCAACGGTCACGCGGACAATCAGGTGATGCAAATAGGAGGGCGTTGGGGTTACACCGAAGAAGAACCTGACCTTGGTCAGCTGTTTAGAGAAATGGACAACTGGATTCTTGCTATTCAAGGCGATCGGTCTGAATCCAGTCAGGCTGACAAAGTTGTGAACAACCGACCACTGTCGCTAACAGACGCTTGCTGGGACAACCGCGCAGACGAGCGTGTGAAGATAGAACAACGTCAAACCTTTGCCGGCACCGGTCTTTGCAACGAACTGTACCCTGCATTCCCCA
>JAKSCP010000057.1 GCA_022360535.1 Pseudomonadales bacterium
AAAACAGGTGCGATAGTTGGTGAAACGAAAATGTTGGAACTGCTTGTTAAAGAGGAGGGTGGAGAACTGAGAGAACTTAATCGGCCACTGAAGTTCTAAAGTGGTGGAGGTTGGGACTCAGGCGTGGGCTGCCATGTGCTGGATGACTCCAGGCTTGCGGCTTTCCACTTTCGAAATGCTGTACTTGTAATCGCGCGCAGAGGGATCGATGTCCATCGCTTCATCAATGGCAGCTTCCAGATCTGCTTGTGCCGCCTGCTCAGTGAGATAGGGGCCGGAGATCTTAACTTGCAGGCTTGGCTCGTTAGGAGCGGTTGCCACAATGTAGAAATTCTTCGCGTTCACGTTAGTGTTATCCCTGCTCCCGTTTCGTAATACCTGTGGGTTCGAATAGGAAGGGGATGTTCCTTACCTGGCTTTTGAAAGTACCTGAGAATCCTTTAGAAACCGCGTTATAGGGCTACTATCGGCCGCGTATTTAAAACCAACAGCCTCTCCATTACAAGATTGTCCGCAACGGGTTTTCCATTCATACAGATAAGCCGATTTCCTGCTGCGTTAGAGAGTAGCCTAATCCCAGGCCCCAGCGGACTATGTGTCCGGGATCACACAACTGTTCTAAAAACCCAGGTTCTGTATACGGAAGTGAGGCTCTTATACTTGGTATACGACTCACTTAGTTGGGGAGTTCATCATTTTGGAGTGAAACTGTTATCTGCCAGCGTTAGGGCTTCTCTCAGCAGCCGCTGTAACTACCTGATTATTATAGTGAAGTAGTAGATTTATCGCCTCTGGGCTGCGTTGTGGCTACCGCGTGGGAACTTCGATCACTGAGTGCCAGAAACCGACTGAAAATCAAGAAATCAAAGAGAAGATTGAACAGGCCGTCAGGCAGGTGCTGGCGCCGAAGAAACTGATTATTTGCGATTCAGTTCAGACTCGAGTTGCGTGAGCTTTTCGGCAATTCGATCTGCATCGACTTCGTAGCTGCCGCTCTCGATGCGATTGTGAAGGTCCACCACTTTACTGGCATTCACTTCTGGTAAATGGCGCAGTTGCTGTTCCAAATCTTCAAGTTGCTGGCGCAGAGATTCCAGCTCCGCTGCCGAGAGGGAAGCATCGTCGTTGTCGTTGTCACGCTCGCCTGGAAACTGAGTGATCACCGTAGAGTCACCTCGGGTGTTAAGCGCGCTGGTCTTGGACTGTTTTGGGTCAGATTTAGTCACTGCTTAGACGCATTCCATGCTTGTTTAGCTGCTTCGCCCCGGCCGATCCATTGGCCGAGTAATTTCTCAGAAATATCGCTTCTCAATCAAAACCCCAGAACAGGTAAATTTGATGATTGCGAGCCTAAATTATAGCGACAGTCGCAAAAATATCTTTAAGACCTTCAGCTGAATAGAGCGGTTTGATTCTTAACTGTTAAAAAAACTTATAATGGCTTCTTAAATTAAGATGGTATCTATCTGAAAAATATAAGAAATACCCATAGAAACAGCCAGCTAACCAACTCCAATCCCTCTCTTGTTAGCTTGCTGGAACACAGCTGAATCTCAGCAAAGTTGTGTGGCCCAGGCACAGGTAAATTGCTTCGCATCTCAGGCTTTGTGGATTTCTTCCCAAAGACCGTTTTTTTTACCCAGAGTCCAGGGTTCTTTGCCCCTAAATAGACCCAGAATAGTCATCGACTTTTGGCGGTCATCTCACCATGCTTTAGGTCGAGCGCTCGCATGGATAACTTTGTCAGGTTTGCGCTCTAAGTACTGGGTTTCAGTGACTTTTATCTCACAAAAAATGTGGGGGAATGCCCTTCCAAAAAGCCCGGTCAAAATGTGAACCAGTACCTGGAGTCGCCCCCTGGCTGACTCTAGACTTCAGAGCACGTGTTTTGGGGTGAAGGTGCTTATCGCTCTAAATGCACGAAAAGAGGAATGGAAATCAGGAAAAAGGTCGTAGCTATTTAGTAGCGACTAAACGAGCCACGATGAGGCGAAAGCCAGTTGTAACAGGCAACAACCACAACTAACGGACAAGAAAGGTATTGCATGCATACAGTTATTGATACGAGCGATGCGCGGTTTCAGCAGCACTGGCACAAACTGCTGAATAACGACCCGCTTCGAAATCCCCTCTATGAATCTATCTGGGGGCGATCCGCTGGATTTGAGCAGGACAGTGGACATTCTGCCAATGGGTCGCATTACACCGACCGTTCCTTCATGGTGATTTCCGAAGGTGAGCCAGTTTTTGGCTGTAGTCTGACTCTGCATGTGGACGAGCATGGCCGTAAACGCCTGGGTTATTTTGGGCTCGATGCCTGTACCCACGTCAATCGCACAAGCCTAAACAACCCGTCAAACAATTTCTGCCCGGAAGCGATTCGCCTGCTGCAGCAGCATATCGATCAACTTCTGGATGAAGAAAAACCGGAGGCGATCGATTATCTCGATCCAGTGAGTTGCGGCATCATGTCGCCAGTTACCCAGGTGTTACTGGAAAAGGGAGCGATCCCCACCGTTCAGCAGATTCAGCTCATCGATCTGGAACAGCCCCTGGCCCAACTGAAATCCCAAATTCATGAGAGCTATCGAGAAGCCATCGAATGGGGTAACCAACATCTGTCCATTAAGATCATTCAGCGCGGACTGGAAGAGGATGGTTTCGGCGGCACCGAATCCTATTCGTCGTCTTATGATGAGCAGGGGCGTACTTTGGAAAGTTGTGTCTACTTGCTTAATCAGGGGCAGGGTTTCCTGGTGCAGGCCGAATACGAAGGGGCATTGGTGGCCAGTGCGCTCTTTGTCTACAGCGAGCGAACATGCCAGTGTGTTTTTGCCGATCTGCTATCCGATACTGTGAAAGATCTCGAAGGCAAGCCAATCTTGCACAGTGTGCTTTGGCGAGCTGTCATGCAGGCCAAGGGACTGGGTTGTGTGCAATTCGATTTTGGAAATCAAAATCAAGCAGCAGTGGCGTTGGACAGCAATCAGCTTTCGCCGGGCATGTTCGGTGGGCTGGCACACACCAGGCTTAAGGTTTCTTTAATGCAGGGAAGCGCGGTACCTCCGCTCGACTGTTTCAGTTAAGCGCCCATTGACCACAAGCTGACTAAATTCTGATCAATTACTTTACCCGCTTGGCATTTTTTGTCTAAAGCGCTGTTCTTCTTCTGCGCGACAGAATCAGATTTGCTATAGTCCATCTAGCTCTCAGCGCTGTCTGACGTTGGGAATTTTGCTGTTCAGCACCACTCAAATTCAGACTCAGTAAACGGAATTATCGACAGCTAAATACATGGCCGAAGCGACTAAGATTCTTGTAATCGACGATAACGAAAACACCCGTCGCGAACTGCAAACCATTCTTTCCTTTATTGGCGAATCAACTGTCTCTGTGGATTCGGCTCATTGGCGTGAACAAGCGGAATTGGCAGTTGAGAGGTCCACCGAATTTAGTGCCGTCCTGGTAGGGGCGAGCGAACAAGCCACCGAGCTGCTCTTGCATACACTCCACGAATGGGAGCCCGGTCTGCCTTTCATCCTGTTAGGGGATCGTCCAGTGCCCGGCAGCCTGGATGCAGACCTGGAATCGGCAGTCACTGCAGCCCTGGGCGGAGAGCTAAGCTATCAACCCTTATTGGATGCGCTGCACAAAGCGAAGCTGGTGCACGAGCACTATAACCGTCTGAAAGATTTCGAAGGCGTTAGAGACTACAACATGTTTCGTAGCCTGGTAGGACAGAGTCAGGCGATCCAGCGGGTGAGACACATGATGGGTCAGGTAGCTAACACTGAAGTGAGCGTACTCATCACGGGTGAATCGGGCACCGGTAAAGAAGTCGTCGCGCGCAATCTGCACCTCAATTCGGCGAGAGCAGATAAACCCTTCGTTCCCATCAACTGTGGTGCGATTCCCAGAGAATTGCTGGAGAGTGAATTATTCGGTCATGAGAAAGGTGCGTTCACGGGCGCACAAGCACGTAGACGCGGCCGCTTCGAGCTCGCGCACGGCGGCACGCTGTTTCTCGACGAGATCGGGGACATGCCGATGCCGCTGCAGGCGAAGCTGCTCCGGTTCGTGCAGGACCGCGAGCTCGAGCGCGTGGGCGGGCGCGAGCGCA
>JAKSCP010000006.1 GCA_022360535.1 Pseudomonadales bacterium
ACGCCATTGGGGGTTTCGAGAAGCCCAATGGAACTGGCCTGCTCAAACAGCATACCCATACCGGCATGCATATGCGGGTAGGTTGAGCCTTTGCCTATGTAATAGTTGTCATAGCCTTCCTCATTAAAGTAAAGGCGTTGTTCACTATCCAGCCAGGAGCGCGGACGGTCAGACACCTGATCCAGTAACTCCATCGACCGCTCGGGAATATAAGGAAACGTGCGTTCCGGCACTCCGGGATGGAAATAGTAAGTACTGGAAGAACCCATCTCGTGGTAATCAGTAAGGATGTTGGGTTTCCATTCATGGAACTTTGCCACCCAACCCCTTGGGCCCGGGTGCTGAAGAATCAGCCACTGTCGATTCAAATCGAACCAGTAGTGATTGGTGCGACCGCCGGGCCAGAAAGTATTGTGCAAACGATGTTCCGGATCGGTGACAGGCACATAGCCGCCATTCATGTGATTCCAGGCTGACATGCGACTATTGCCATCGGGATTGAAAACAGCGATCAGGATAATGACGCTGTTCTCCAGCGTGTTTTCGATCTCGGCGCCTTGCGCAGCCGCCAGGTGATAGGCAACTGCCATGGATGAATCTGTTGAACTCACCTCAGCACCGTGCACTCCATAGTTCAGCCAGGTGACCACTGGCATGTCATCACTGACTTCCTGGTCACTTTCTGGATCACTCAAGGCGACATGGGCTGCTTTGATTTCATCGAGGCGGTCGTGATTGGCCGGGCTGGTAATGGTCATTACCAGCAGCGGCCTTCCCTCGTGGGAATACGCCAGATCTTCCACGGTGATTCGGGGTGACATCTCCCCCAGGGTGCGCATATAGCTCACCAGCAGATCATTACGGGCAAGCCGATGACCCAGTGGATGTCCGATTACAGTCTCAGGTCGGGGAATGTCGGGATCGAAAGCTACTGATGACGGGTAAAACGGTGTGTCTCTATCCAGCTGTTGCGCCAACAGCACCGGGCTAAGACAACAAACCGTTGCGAACAAAGAAAGAATCGAGCGCGTACCCATAACAAACTCCCTACCGTGAAAACCCATCACTTATCGATTCAGGAGATTGTCACTCGACGCTGAACTTTTTGCCAGCACCATAAAAAAGCCCGGCCTTCATCGAAGACCGGGCTTTCAGGATGCATAAGGTTATCTACTGCGGAGGGTTACCGATTGGTGTTCCTGGCTTACGGAACTCACCGTACAGATACTCTTCGGCGAACTCGGCACATTTGAATTCCAGCAATTGGTAGTTTTCTTCCACATGGCGATACAACGGCAGGCTGATAGTCCATGCTTCAGTGAAAGTGTTGGGATCAGTTATAGTGGCTTCGTATTGAATGTGGTTGGCACTCAGTGGCGTCCAGCGTTCTTCCACAACCATTTCCCAACTGTGGTGATTGCCAGCACGGTCAAACCAGGTATCCGGCATCTGGCCAGTCACTCTTACCACCAGCGTGTCACCTTCCCAATGGGCATTAGAATGACCCATCCAGGCATCAACCTGGGATTCCAACTCGGGTTGGTCCACATACAGAATACGATTGGCTTCTGCATATTCGTAGGCAATCAAAATCACGTCGGTGGATTGCACGATCTGAAAAGGAAACGGCAAATAGTTCGCGCGCGGTACACCTGGCATATAGCACTTGGTCAACGGATCTTTGTCGATGGCATCAACACGATTGTCATCGCGCTGACGACGCGCCGCCTCAGTGTAGGGGATACGGCCGCCAACCACTAAACCTTGTGAGCCAGGTATGGCGGAATGGGCACCCATTTGTCCTGGATGTGGACCGTAGGCCGCAGCATGCGGTTCGATGTCATAGTGAGCCTTGGTCATCGCCTGCCAGATACCACTCAAGTCCGGCTTACCATCAGGTGTGCGGGGAAACTCATCCAGAGGCTGTGCCAATGTACCTGTGGTCATTACCAGTGATACTGCAATGCCGACTAAAACTTTTATTGAAATTTTCATTCCTTACCCTTGTTTCGTTTAGATGTCTAGATGTTGATTCGTAAAGCTGATGGATCAGCAAGATAGTTTATTGCCCGTCCTCACTGGCACGCGCTTCTTCCATACGCTGTCCGCGCAGAATATTAACCATGCCGTAGTTGCCTTCATGACAAGCATACTCGTAAATCTGGCCTGCTACCTTGGCCATGGGCACGATTGCAGTAATTTTGTCAGTGTAGGTGTTTGGATCTTCGATGGTGAATTCATAGTCCATGGCGTCATAAGCATTGCGTGTAAACCGCTCGGTCAACACCATGTCGTGATTGGCACCGCGAAAGTTAAAAGTCTGGCGTAATCCATTAAAGTTTTTTGTTTCCACCACCAAAGTGTCGCCATCCCAATAACCTCGGGAATCACCAGACCACAATCGGATGTCGTCATGCAGAGCTGGTCTTTCCACCAGGGGTACGATGCGAGCATCATGAATCATTTCAGTCATGATCACGGCCGTGTCCTTGCTCTGAATAATCTGCATATTGTTGTTATACAAACTGGGAGTAAAAGGAGGACCAGAGTTAAATCCAACGATGCAACGTTCGGAAAGCGCGCGATCTTCCGGACCATCTTTTGCGATGCCGCCAACCACATTACGCACTGGACGCGTGCCCGGAATATCCGGACCCAATGAGTCGAACTGTACTGGAGAGCCTTCTACCGGACTCGGCAGGCGACCGTTTTCAGGATAAACAATTAAAGAGGTGCGGACGACGTCACCGATAGCGGCAACTTCAAACCAGAAATCATTGTAGCCACCGGGATCATCACCGGCGTCCGGCGCATCGGGATCAACCACCAACTCTGCAGCGGCAGCATCGGCTGCTGCGGCCGCCTGCTCACGACGCTCCAGGGCTTGCTGGATTTCCTCTTCGGTGAGGAACTCACGCTCGCCAAATCGTTGCGGGCGCTGCATGGGAATTGAGGAGCTGAAATTCCAGACACCCTGTAAATCGGGTTGCCCCCATTCAGTGCGGGGCGCGACGTAACTGTCGTCCTGAGCCATTACAGCTGTCATGGGCAGTGCCACTGCAACTGCCGAAACTAATATTGATTCTCTCAGACCCATGGCTCCCCCCGAGCATCTTTGGTTGGATGCGGTAAAGTAGAGGTTTGAATCCCAATAATCAATAGAGGCTGCCAGCGAATATCTTCTATCAGCCGCGCTTCAACCTATTTGCGCGTGAAGCGCGTGAGCAGGCTGGATGTATCCCAACGACCGCCGCCCATTTCCTGAACTTCCGCGTAGTAGCCATCAACGATTTCAGCCACTGGCAGTTCAACTCCATTGCGTTGTGCCTCTGCCAGAGCAATCCCCAAATCCTTTCTCATCCAATCCACGGCGAACCCGAATTCGTATTCATCAGCCAGCATAGTTTTGTAGCGGTTTTCCATTTGACAGGAACCGGCCGCACCTTTGGATATGGTTTCGATGAGTGCTTCACCATCCAGGCCAGTCTTCATGGCGAAGTTGAGTCCTTCTGCCAAACCCTGCACAACGCCGGCGATGCAAATTTGATTGACCATCTTTGCCAACTGGCCATTGCCCGCTGGACCCAACAACTTATTGAAGCGCGAGTAGGTATCGATAACTGGCTTGGCAGCGTCGTAAGTGCTTTCATCTCCACCAATCATCACAGTAAGAATGGCATTTTCGGCACCAGCCTGACCTCCTGACACCGGCGCATCGAGAAACTGCTTACCCTGGGACTTCGCTGCCCCATAGAGTTCCCGCGCCAACTCCGCAGACGCCGTTGTGTGATCAATCAATATCTTGCCTTCAGCCATGGCATCCAGTGCGCCATCTTCACCGAGAATGACCTGACGCACATCATCGTCATTGCCAACGCATACCAACACCACATCGCAGCCAGCCGCGGCCGCCGCTGGCGTAGGCGCCATGTCTCCCCCATATTGTTCTACCCACTGCTCTGCTTTCGCTGCTGTCCGGTTATAAACGCAGACATCCATGCCGGCATTTTTCACATGACCAGCCATGGGATAGCCCATAACACCTAAACCTAAAAAGGCAACTCTTGTCTCTGCACTCATGACAACTCCTTGTTTTACTATTGCTGGTAGATCGTCTTGCCGCGAGCGATGGTTTCCATAATTCGGATGCTGTCCAATCGCGACAAATCAACTGTCAGTGGGTTCTCTTCGAGTATCACCAAATCCGCACGCTTGCCCGGGGTGATACTGCCCTTCTCATCTTCTTCGAAGTACTGATAAGCCGCCCCCATAGTCACCGCTCGCAAAACTTCCATAACCGTCGCTCTTTGGTCTGGGCCAAGCACGTAACCACTGCGGGTTTCCCGCTTCACCGTGATGGCGATTAGCCGCATCATGTCCGGTGGTACGATCGGTGAATCATTATGAATCGTCCAGGGAATACCACGATCTATAGTGGCACGCACTGGTGAGATAAAGCTGGCACGCTCATCACCAAAACTTTGGCGATGCCAATCGCCCCAAAAAAACGGATGCACAGAGAAATAGGAAGGAATGATTCCCAACTCGGCAGCACGATCCAATTGGTCTGGTCGAATAAGCTGGGCGTGGATAATGACCGACCGGTGATCAGGCATTTCTTCGGCGCTCACGGCCTGGTCCACACCATCAATCAT
>JAKSCP010000005.1 GCA_022360535.1 Pseudomonadales bacterium
ACAAGGACGAGACAATCGACCATTGCCTCGTGTGCTTGCATCATAACCCGGTTAAAGGTAACTCAGGCTGGATGAAAGACATTGGTCTGCACAATAAGAATAAGTTTTGGGAAATCGTTAAACAGTCTGCTAAATTGAAATGCATAGTCTATGGTCATATACATCAGGAGTTAGACTTTGAACACGAAGGTATTCGCTGTATGTGCACGCCATCTACCTGCATTCAGTTCAAACCCAACGTGGTTAACTTTGCTCTTGATCAAGTGAATCCTGGCTACCGCACCTTGCGTCTGCATGAAGATGGCAACATTGATACGGCAGTGCATCGTGTAGAAGGCAAGAGCTTCGAAGTAGATTTTAGTAGTGGCGGATACTGATCTCACCATTCTCTATCTGCACGGCTTCCTCAGTTCACCGTTATCCAAGAAAGCTCAACAGACAATTGCCTATTGTGAGCAGCTGGGGGGTATGGCGGATCGACTGGTTGTACCTACGTTGCACAATGGTCCCGCCGAAACCAGCCGAGAACTGCTAGAATTAGTCGAAACCCTACCTATACCACAGTTAGGTGTTATCGGTAGTTCCCTGGGCGGCTTTTACGCTACCTGGCTGAGCGAAGAATTCGATATCCCAGCCGTCTTGATCAATCCCGCCGTGCGTCCATTTGATCTGTGGGAAGATCATCTTGGTGAACATAAGAACTATTACAGCGATCATATCCATGTGGTGACCCGTGAACACATTGATGAACTGAGAGAACTGGATCGTTCTCCAATTAGTCGGCCTGAAAATTTCCTCGTGCTATTGCAGAAGGGTGACGAGGTATTGGACTATCGTGATGCTGCAGAGAAATTCGTGGGAGCACAGTGTGTAATTCATGAAAATGGCGACCACAGTTATCAGGAATATGCCGCGGAATTGCCCGCCATCATTGACTTTCTGCTATCAAGAATTGGCCATTCTGCGCGATAAGATATTATTACTCTGCAGTAAATTCGCTCTCGTTATTCTCGATGACAAACACCTATAACGCCGACGCTATTGAAGTCCTCACGGGCCTTGATCCGGTCCGCAAGCGGCCCGGCATGTACACGGACACTACCCGTCCCAATCATCTGGTTCAGGAAGTCATCGACAACAGTGTCGATGAAGCGCTGGCGGGTCACGCGCATACACTGACACTTACCCTGCACAAGGATGGCTCGGTTGAAGTTAGCGACGATGGTCGCGGTATGCCCGTGGATAAACACAAGGGCGAGAAAGTCAGTGGCGTGGAACTCATCCTTACCCGTTTACATGCCGGCGGCAAGTTTTCCAATAAGAACTACCAGTATTCTGGTGGTCTGCACGGGGTCGGGGTTTCAGTCGTTAATGCGCTCTCTAAAACCCTGGAAGTCACGGTTAAGCGCGACAGCAAAGTTTATTCGATGAAATTCAAAGGCGGAGAAAAAGCCTCTGAGTTGAAAGTGACTGGTAAAGTTGGCAAGCGCAACACCGGTACCACCGTGACCTTTGTACCAGACGAGAAGTATTTCGATTCGATCAAGATTTCTATCCCGAAACTGAAACACGTTCTGCGAGCCAAGGCTGTTCTGTGTTCTGGCCTCCGTGTAGTGTTTATTGATAACACCGTAAGTAAAGCCAAATCACAAAGCGAAGAATGGTGTTTCGAAGATGGCCTGACTGATTATCTGACCCAGGCTACTGCCGAATGGGAAACCCTGCCGGAAGAACCCTTCGTCGGTTCGGTGCAGGGCAATGAAGAAGCAGTCGACTGGGCCATTCAATGGTTGCCGGAAGGTGGTGAGGTCATCGGCGAGAGTTACGTCAATCTTATCCCGACGCCACAGGGAGGTACTCATGTCAGTGGTTTGCGCACTGGTTTGCTGGATGCGCTAAGGGAGTTCTGCGAGTTTCGTAATCTGCTGCCGCGGGGATTAAAACTCACTGCGGAAGACGTCTGGGAAAAATGTAGCTACGTACTTTCTTCCAAGCTGGTAGATCCACAATTCTCTGGGCAGACCAAAGAGCGACTCTCATCACGCCAATGTGCGGTATTTGTCGCCGGTGTGGTGAAGGATTCATTCAGTCTCTGGCTCAATCAACACACTGCCGAAGCTGAGGCGATTGCAGAACTCTGTATAAGCAATGCCCAGAGTCGCCTGAAAGCCAGTAAGAAAGTTGCGCGCAAGAAAGTTACATCCGGCCCTGCGCTGCCAGGTAAGTTAGCGGACTGTTCCACGGAAGATGTGATGGCAGGTGAGTTATTCCTGGTAGAGGGTGATTCCGCAGGAGGCTCTGCTAAACAGGCAAGGGACCGAGAGTTCCAGGCAATCATGCCGCTGCGTGGAAAGATTCTGAATACCTGGGAAGTGGATTCCTCTGAAATCCTTGGGTCTCAGGCGGTACATGATATTGCTATCGCGCTAGGGGTCGATCCAGGCTCCAGTAAGATCGACGGGCTACGCTATGGCAAGATTTGTATTCTGGCAGATGCCGACTCCGACGGATTGCATATCGCTACCTTGTTGTGTGCCTTGTTTGTTAAACACTTTCGCCCAGTGGTGGAAGCTGGCCATGTATTTGTTGCTATGCCGCCCCTGTTTCGTATCGATGTGGGCAAAGAAGTGTTTTATGCCCTGGATGAAGGCGAGAAGGAAGGCATTCTCGATGCCATAGTTGCAGAGAAGAAGACTGGCAAGGTCAACGTGCAGCGCTTCAAGGGGCTGGGAGAAATGAACCCCATGCAACTTCGGGAAACGACTATGGCTCCCGATACTCGTCGTCTGGTACAGCTAACCCTGGAAGACAAACCAGAGAAAAAGAAAACCGGCACCTTCGCCATTATGGACATGCTATTGGCAAAGAACCGCTCTCCCGATCGCAAGAATTGGTTAGAAGAGAGCGGCAATCTCGCAGACTACGCCGAATAGAATCCTGAACAGAGCTTACTATGAATCCTGAAATCACGATTAACGAAGACGGCGTCGAACAGATTGCGCTGAGTAACTATACGCAACAGGCCTATCTGAACTACTCCATGTACGTGATCAATGATCGCGCACTGCCGAGTATTGGCGATGGCCTGAAACCAGTGCAGCGGCGTATCGTCTATGCGATGTCAGAATTAGGTCTTAAAGCGTCAGCGAAATTTAAAAAGTCCGCACGTACTATTGGTGATGTGATCGGTAAGTTTCACCCACACGGTGATTCAGCCTGTTACGAAGCCATGGTTTTAATGGCGCAGCCATTTACTTACCGCTACCCATTAGTGGATGGTCAGGGCAACTGGGGTTCACAGGATGATCCCAAATCCTTTGCCGCGATGCGTTACACCGAGTCACGGCTGCGTAACTATGCAGATGTGTTGCTGGGTGAACTGGGCCAGGGCACAGTTGATTGGAAACCCAACTTCGACGGTACTCTGGAGGAACCGGAAATCCTCCCGGCGCGACTCCCAAACGTGCTGCTCAATGGGGGCAGCGGCATTGCAGTGGGGATGGCCACAGATATTCCTCCACATAATCTCAATGAAGTGGCAAAGGCCTGTATTCATTTGCTGGATAAGCCCAAGGCCACCGTGCGCGAAGTTTACAAACACATTAAAGGTCCGGATTTTCCAACGGAAGCGGAAATCATCACCCCGAAGAATGAAATTCTGGAGATGTACAAAACAGGAAGGGGATCGTTAAAAGCGCGCGCAACCTACACCAAGGAAAACGGTGAGATCGTAATTAACGCACTGCCCTATCAGGTATCAGGTGCGAAAGTGCTGGAACAAATTGCAGCACAGATGCAGAAGAAGAAGCTACCTATGGTAGTCGACCTTCGTGATGAATCTGATCACGAAAACCCGACTCGTATCGTTGTCGTTCCCCGCTCTAACCGGGTCGATGCCGACAGCGTGATGTCACATCTGTTTTCTACTACCGATCTGGAAAAGAACTACCGCGTCAACTTCAACATGATCGGTATCAACAAGCGGCCACAAGTAAAAGACATTGTGACCTTGTTGAAAGAATGGCTACAGTTTCGCACCGTAACTGTACGCCGCAGGCTGCAGCACCGGTTGGACAAAATCCTGGATCGCCTGCATATCCTCGATGGGTTACTGATTGCGTTTCTAAACATTGATGAAGTCATCAAGATTATCCGCAAAGAAGACAAGCCTAAGCAGGCTTTGATGAAAAAGTTCAAGATTTCCGAGCGACAGTCAGAAGCCATCCTGGAACTGAGATTGCGGCAGTTGGCGAAGCTTGAAGAAATCAAGATCAAGACTGAGCAGAAAGAACTTAGCGAAGAACGCAAGACACTGGAGCAATTACTGAAGTCTGCAGCAAGACTTAAGACCTTCATCAAAAATGAGATCAAAGCTGACGCCGAAAAATTCGGTGATGAACGGCGCTCGAAACTGGTGGAGCGGGAAGAAGCGAAAGCCTTCAGTGAAACCGAATTACTCTCAACTGAACCGGTGACAATCGTACTCTCAGATCGTGGATGGATGCGCGCAGCGAAAGGGCATGATGTCGATGCCAGTTCTTTGCAGTACAAGTCCGGTGACGGTTACAAACTCTCCGCCAAAGGCAAGAGCAACCAACTGGCGATTTTCTTGGACTCCACAGGTCGGGCTTACTCATTGCCTGCCCACAGTTTACCGTCCGCCAGAGGTCAGGGAGAGCCGGTTTCAGGCCGGGTGAATCCACCTTCGGGCGCCACTTTCGAAGGCGTGGTTATCGGTGAGAATGATCAGGACGTGTTGCTGGCCAGTGATGCCGGTTACGGATTCGTTGGAAAGGTTGGTGATCTGATCAGTAAGAACAAATCCGGTAAGGCAATTCTGCGCATGCCCAAAGGTGGCATCGTATTGCCAGCGGTGATGGTGAACGATTATGACAACGATCTCATCATCTCCATCACCAATGAAGGCCGTATGCTGATGTTCCCCATCAGCGAGCTGCCAAGGCTGGCTAAAGGTAAGGGCAACAAAATTATTGGCATTCCCAGCGCTCGGGTGGCGGAGCGGGTTGAATTTGTGGTCGCCATGACCGTGCTGTCAGCGGACGATGGATTGACCGTGCATGCCGGGCGTCGTCATCACAACCTGAAAGCGTCTGATCTGGAACACTATCGCGGCGAACGGGGAAGGCGCGGCAACAAACTCCCCCGTGGATTTCAGAACGTCGATCGCATAGAAGTGATGGAATAGGGATCGTGGTCTAGATAAGACTCGGTGTGATTTCCAGCGTTAATCTCTGACCATCATCGTCTGCAGAAACAATTAAGGCAGGTTGACCATCTGGCGTGTAGAGAATGGGTGTTCCTACCTGCTCATATTCTTCGCCTGTTAACTTCATCATTACAAGTTCCAGCCGGATATTGCCTTCATTGGTGACCGAAGGTGTTACGGAAACTCGATAGTCTCCTTCTAACTGAAACTCTCTGACCTTACCCTCTTCCATAATAGTACTGGCGACAGTTTGGTGTTCTTCATTCACCAGGGCCTCGATATTCAGTTGCACCTGATCTGCGGTAACCGATCGGCTAATGGCAAACAATGCGAAAACCGCTAGTGAGGTGAGTGCCACCGAGATTTTGCGCAGAAGTCTGTTGCGCTCTCTTGATGCATCATCAGCCAGTGCTTTGTGAGTAGTAATTTCAGCAACGTCTAACTCAAGAACTGCGGCAATGGCTTGTGCTGTTTCGTAAGAAGCAGTACCTGAGTTTTCCACGCGCTGAATAGTTCGGCGACCGAGTCCGGCAACTTCTGCCAGATGCTCCTGGCTCCATGCACGAGCAGTGCGCAGTGCCTTGATTTTCTCTGCGTCGATTTGCAATTCCATCTCCTGGTACCTCCTGATTCCTGGTTTGAAGAGTAACCAAGACTAGAGGTTGCACGGCCGAGTTGCAGCGCCATTCTGGCGCCAATAGAAGCAAACTAGTCAGAATACAGTGTCACTAGCTGAATCGCCTGGCGTTCCAGCAGCAGGCGATAGTCTGACATCGGTTCCCTGCCAAGATAGGTTTTCACCACCTCATCATCGCCGATGTCTGAAAATTCATCTGCATCTACCCGCGAATGGGCCCCGGCATGCACATAGCTGGGTTCACTGACCAGTAGAGAATTGTCGGGACATTCCTTGCAGATTTCCCGAGCCTGGTCCAATGTCTTGCCCGTGAGGTTGTTGGTTGTGCCGGTAATGGGTGAATACAGACTACTCACATGTTGACCGCTGTGAACGGCCAGTTTGTATTTGGAATGCACCGGCTCATCGGCCACATCGTTGATATCGCCAACAATATGCAAAAACAGTTGGCCGGCACAAATCGCATAGAATGCCTGATCTTCTTCCAGTGGTGCATCGGAAAAATTGACAATCACTTCTCCTTCAGCGCAATAACTCACCTTGCCGTTGTACAGCTGACTGACTTTATCCACGAAAAAGTAAAACCGATTTAGCAACTGCACAAAGGTGGCATCCTGCAGAGTGGAGGCGAGGTACTGAAAATTGGCCATGCTGATGAGCAGCAAGCTCACATCCTGCTGACCCGGAGTGAACTTCAGATTCTGTGGGTCCGTCTCTGGCTGTCGGTTTCCAAAATTGTCTAAAAAGGCGTTCTGAGCAAGGAACTCTGCTGTCGCATTGTACTGGCGTATGGCCATGCTGATTTCGTTGTTGTTGTCGGGTTCAGGGCAGGTTTCGATTTCCCCTTTACGAACATTGCTGAGAGCGTAAGACAGCAAGCTGGTGGGAAAGCTCACCAAATACTGAAAATACGTCGAAGTCATGACCACTGCTACCAGCAACAACAGCAGGGTGGCACCGATGATCAACAACAGGTTATTGACGGTACCCACTTCAATATAATCGAGGTTGAGGCTGAGCTGGACGGACCCTATGACCGAGTCTGGCAAGGCGATAGGTGACTGATAGTTGGCAGAAAGCCCCGGTAATGGAATCGGCAGCGGGATTAATGGTCTCAGTGGTTCAGTCAGAGAGCTCGAAGAGGCGATGACGTTGCCATCCACACCCAGCACGGTGATCTCTTGAATGGAAGAATCCCGGGTGAGGCTGGAAAGCACCACGTTCATACTAATTAAATCATTGGCAAGCACCAGTTCAGTGAGCTGAGTGGCGGTCTGTTGTACCAGGGTTTGCCCTAATCCATCAGCCTGCTGCCTGAGTAAATTGCGCGTGTTATAGCTACTCACTAACCAAAAGACACACATGGCCAACACCAACAGCAAGGAAACCGTCAGCGAGAATTTGCGCGAGAGTTTTCGAATTGGAGAGGCAGGTTTAGCGGCTGCTTCCTGCTTTTCTTCTGTTACAGCCAAGGCCAGTGCTCATGTCGATCCATCTGCTGGATAAGAATAACAGGACAGGCGAGCTTGCCCAAAGCTTTTACCCATCCAGTGACATGAGCTCGCCAGCAGGGAATGCAAAATCCTGATGAGGGCTTGGGGCTTGCACACAATGGCCTTGTACTCCAGCCACACCGAGTTTCCACAACAGAGGAAGCAATGTCATGTCTTCAATGGCGCTGGCAACTGGCCTTATGCCATCGTTTGTAAGCTGCATGACAAGCTGTTTCAGTTTTTTACGGTTTTCTTGTTTGTGTTTGAGATCATGAAAATAGGCTGGGGCCACTTTTACTTGTTTTATTTGTCCCGCCCCAAACAAACGCAGGCACGAAAATGACTCCGCAGTGCCGGAGAAACTACTGATGCTCAATCCTATGCCTAAATTCGCCAGGCGCCGGTGAAACCTCACCAGCTGGCAGTGCGCCAGCAGCGCGCTGTTCTCACTTACCTGCATAAGGACCCTGGTGGCGGGTATGTTTTTAATCGCACTTTCCAGCCAGGGAAGAAAGGAGTCGCTGTTTAGCGAGCAGGGGGTCAGGTTAACGGTATAACAGTGTTTCGTATGATGTTGATCGATAAGTGCCTCGACAGTCCTACTAATAACCCAGCGATCAATGTCCTCTCCCAAGCCAGCCTGAGACGCTATATCAAAGGCCCCCTGTGTGCTTAGTTCAGATTCAGCACCAGCTAAAGCAGCGCGCACCTCGTATTGCGCTAGCCCTGACTCTTGAAGATCCAATATTGGTTGGAATGACAACCGCAATTCGCCGTGGTCGAGCATCTGTCGAATCTGCAACAGTGTTGCATTGGCATCTACAATCGGCCCTGACGAAGAATTACTGTGTAAGTTTGAGCTGCTGGATAGATCCATTATCCAAGCCTGTCATCTTGTGTATGGTTAGAGGCCGTTAGACTAAAGACGAACCGGATTAAGCAAGTCGGGTTTTGCTGCTTTTACCAGGTTCTTCTCGCACCAGTGTTGGCACAAGATAGCCCGGAAGTTGACTGCGAAGTTCATCGATCAACTGTTTGCCCCTTACTTCGCTGACATCGAAATGCCCGGTCCCTGTCACGGCGTCCGGTAAGTGTAAGTAGTAGGGTAGTACACGTTGGGAAAAAAGCGCTTTATTGAGTGCAATTAGACTCGCTGCATTATCATTCACGCCTTTCAGCAACACCGATTGATTGAGAAGTAGGTGGCCATCTTCTGCCAGGGCTGAAAAGACTTCGAATACTCGATCATCCAATTCGGCGTGATGATTGCAATGCAAGACCACAACTACCTGACACCTCAAACTATTCAGAATGTCGCGCAACTCAGCGGTGATCCGCTGCGGAATAACAATAGGAAGTCGGGTGTGAATGCGCAGGGTACGCACATGGTCAATGGCATCCAGCTCATTGAGTAACCATCGTAAATAACCATCTGGCGCCGCCAGAGGATCTCCCCCACTGAGAATAACTTCCTCAATCGTTGTGTCCTGAGCTATGTAATCCAGGGTCTCACGCCAGCGAGCGCGACCAGGGGTATTGGCCGCATAGTCGAAGTGTCTGCGAAAGCAATAGCGGCAATGGATGGCACAGTGTGGCGCCACGGTTAACAACACTCTGCCGTGATATTTGTGCAGCAGTCCAGGCTTATCGTTGAAGTCTGATTCCTGCAAAGGATCCTCACTGCGCAGGGGGTCAGTCACTTCCTCCGCCAGGTCTGGCCACACTTGTCGGAGCAGGGGGTCATGCCAATTGCCTTTCTCCATGCGTTCCGCGAAAGGCCGTGGGACTTTCACCGGGAACTGAGTGCAGGCCACCGGACTATAGGGGTTGGCCGCTTCTTCCAGTTCCAGAAAATCCAGTAATTCCTTTGGATCTGTTATGAGATCAGCTAATATCTCTTGCCATTTTTCAGGCAGGTCAGATTTAATTAGTGATAAAGCGGGTGTATTCACAAGAATTCAACTTCTTTGGCAACAATGCGTCTGGTGCAACATCATAGCAGCAAGCGCGTGCAGGGCCGAATGCTGCAGGTTGTTCGAACACTTAACTGAAGAATACTTACCCAAGAAGCAGTGCGCTCGAGATGAGAGGAACCCATGGCAAGCTACGCAACGAACGAATTTAAAAATGGACTTAAGGTGCTGGTGGACAATGAACCTTGCTCTATCCTGGAGAATGAGGTGGTTAAGCCGGGTAAGGGGCAGGCGTTTAATCGGGTAAAGTTTCGTAATCTGCTTAACGGTCGGGTCTGGGAACGCACCTACAAATCCGGTGAGTCCATTCCCGCTGCTGACGTGATGGAAATCGATATGGAGTATCTCTATACCGATGGCGAGTTCTGGCACTTCATGAAGACAGACGGTAGCTTTGAGCAAGTTGCTGCTGATGCCAATGCCATTACCCTGGCTAAAGACTGGTTGAAAGAGCAGGACGTTTATCAGGTTGTACTTTGGAACGATGCACCCATTTCTGTAAATCCTCCTAATTTCGTCGAGCTGGAAGTGACTGAAACCGATCCTGGCTTAAAAGGTGACACCGCACAGGGCGGAACCAAGCCAGCGACTCTGAGTTCTGGCGCGGTGGTAAAAGTACCGCTTTTCGTCAACATCGGTGACGTGCTGCGTGTCGATACCCGAACCGGCGAGTACCAAAATCGAGTTAATAAATAGAGCTTACTTTTGCCAAGTCAGTGAATAACTCAAACTGGCAAGCCACAGCTTCTCCTGAAAATCTCCAGTTGCGAGCGCAGCTCCTAACGGACTTGCGTAGCTTCTTTGCTGCGCGTGATGTAATGGAAGTGGAGACTCCATTATTGAGTCAGCACACAGTTACCGATGTGCATCTGCGCTCATTCGTTGTCGATAACGATAGCCAAGCTTTGTTTCTGCAAACTTCACCCGAATATGCAATGAAAAGATTGCTCGCCAGCGGTTGCGGTTCAATCTATCAATTGGGTAAAGCGTTTCGTCAGGAAGAACAGACCAAGCAACACAATCCGGAATTTACCTTGCTGGAATGGTATCGAGTAGGGTTCAGTCTGGAAGCATTGATGGATGAAGTTGAGGAATTGATGCAGCAACTACTTGACTGCAATGAAATTCCTCGATTGAGCTACGCAAGCTTGTTTGAGTCACACTGCCAGTTCAATCCTCATACTATCTCCGCAGCGGAACTCGAAGCGTTCGCTCGCAATCGGCTTTCACTTGGCACGCAAGAGTTGAGTTCGACTGACTATCTACAGTTGCTGATGGCACAAGTGATAGAGCCACAGCTCCCCACAGAATGCTTTGTGTACGATTATCCCAAAGCCCAAGCCGCTTTGGCCGCGACCGAAACGCTTGCTGATGGTATCGAGGTGGCTAAACGATTTGAACTCTATTGTCGGGGGATGGAGTTGGCCAATGGTTACTTCGAGTTAACCGAGGCCGGTGAACAATCGCAGCGTTTTCAGAATGATCTTGATAAACGGCGCTCACTTGGGCTTCCCTCAGTGCCAAGAGACGAGCGCCTGCTGGCAGCTTTGACAGCGGGCATGCCGAGCTGCGCCGGCGTGGCGTTGGGAGTGGATAGACTACTGATGGTGCTGTGCGAAGCCGACACGATTGAGGAAGTGCTCAGTTTTCCCTTCGATCGGGCCTGATCAACTGCCGCGTGCTTCGTCCAGTACCCGCCTGGTATAAAGCTCGTGCATTTTCCGTGTGACCGGGCCAGGTGCTCCACCGCCAATGGTGTGACCGTCAATCTCTACAACTCCGAGCGCCATTGTTGTCGCACTGCTGATGAACGCTTCGTCTGCGGCCAGTGCTTCTTCTAGCGTAAAGAGCCGCTCTTCAATCGCGATGCCTTCGCTTTCCGCGAGTTCTAGTAGAGTTCGTCTGCGAATTCCCGGCAGAATTGAATTTGAAAGAGGCCGGGTGATCACTGTGCCATCTTTGACTATATAGGCAGAAGAAGAAACACCTTCGGTAATGTAACCGCCTTCCATCATCCAGCCTTCTTTTGCGCCTTTGCTAACCGCATCCTGTTTAGCGAGACATTGACCCAGAAGGTTAATCGATTTGATGTCACGACGTTTCCAACGCAGGTCAGTTGTGGTGGCGACTTTGATTCCAGTGGTAGCTGCAGGATTGTTCTGCAGATTCATTGGTGTTGTGAACGCCATGAAACTGGACGCCGTGTTTTCGGGGAAGTGAAACTCCCGTTCTGCCACACCGCGAGTAACCTGAGAATACACAACGCCTTCTTCAAGTTGGTTGCGTGCAATCAGTTCCTGCATTACCTCCATGTATTCTTGCTTCGAACAGGGCCAGGCGATAGCCAGCTCGCCGAGGCTTCGATCCAGCCTTTCATAGAAATATTCTTTGTCGACTACTTTGCCCAGAAAAACAGGAACGACTTCATACACACCGTCGCCAAAGATGAAGCCGCGATCAAAAATCGAAACCTTTGCTTCGTCGCCTGGGAGATACTCGCCATTAAGATAGACAATCCTTTCCATGAGGGGCTCCTATTTGAATTCTTCCGCAAAGCTTTGAAGAGCTTCTCCATGCAATCGTTGCACTGTCCACTCGTCCATTGGGACGGCACCAATAGAGTGATAAAACTGGATTGAGGGCTCATTCCAATTGAGCACCGACCACTCCACACGGGTGTAGTTTCTATCCACTGCGATTTTCGCCAGGTAAGCCAACAGGCACTTGCCGAATCCCTTGCCGCGCATTTCCGGTTGCACATACAGATCTTCGAGATAGATACCTGGTCGGCCAGTGAACGTTGAAAAATTATTGAAAAAGAGCGCATAGCCCACGGCCTTGCTCTGGTATTCAGCGATGATGACTTCGGCATAGGTCCGTTCACCAAACAATGAGTCTTCCAGAGTCTCTACTGTGGCCACCACTTCGTGGGCAAGTTTTTCATATTCGGCGAGTTCTTGAATGAAACCCAAAATTAGTGGGCAATCGTCTTTCGTGGCCTGACGCAGTTGGAAGTCAGGCAGGGCTGTCTCAATGATCATGATGTAACTGGCTGGTGTCTGTTGCTAAAAAAGTTCGTAGATATTTGGGTCTTTCGGTCGCCGCAAGTCGTCTCCGACCAGCGAGAATGCTGCATTCTCGACTATTCGGTCCAAGGCTTCGCTGCTATAATACGCGCCCTTTTTGGGCCGGCTGGACGTACCTAATTTAATTGGTTTAACAGATCAGAAGCGGAGAAAGTTTGAAGGCTTTCTTTTCCAGATGAGCCTGATCGAAGCAATCGTAGCGGCAAATCATTCGTAAAGGAAACATGATGTCAGAGCAAAAATCCACCATTATTTACACGGAAACTGATGAAGCCCCCGCATTAGCGACTTACTCATTACTTCCTATCATCGAGGCCTTCTGTAAAGCATCAGATGTAGCCGTGGAGATTCGAGATATCTCTCTCTCCGGACGCATCATCGCCAACTTCTCTGATTTCCTGTCAGCAGAGCAGCAGCAGTCTGACGCCCTGGCCGAGCTGGGAGAGATGACCCAGGACCCGATGGCTAACATTATCAAGTTGCCAAACATCTCAGCCTCTATTCCGCAAATGAAGGCGGCGATTAAGGAGCTGCAGGACAAAGGCTATGCTCTGCCTGATTACCCTGAAGAAAAAAAAAAAAAAAAAGAACAAGACATCAAAGACCGTTATGATCGAGTGAAGGGGAGCGCGGTAAACCCTGTTTTACGTGAGGGTAATTCCGATCGGCGGGCACCTGGTTCAGTGAAGAATTACGCGCGTCAGAACCCTCATTCCATGGGAGTCTGGTCAGTAGATTCCAAGTCCCATGTTTCCAGCATGTCTTCTGGTGATTTTTTTGGCTCAGAGCAATCAACCACTGTTCCTGCTGCTACCTCGGTCAACATTCAGCACACAGACAATGAGGGTAATGTCACTGTTCTCAAAGAAGGCATTGTGCTACAAGCAGGCGAAGTCATCGATTCTTCCTGCATGAACAAGAATGCACTGCGCAGTTTCCTCGCAGAACAGATTGATGACGCCAAGAATCAGGACGTGTTGATGTCCTTGCACATGAAAGCAACCATGATGAAAGTTTCCGATCCGATCATTTTCGGTCATGCGGTGACTGTGTATTACGCTGATGTGTTTGAGAAGTACGCAGAGACTTTTGAACAGCTAGGGGTTGATCCCAATAATGGCGTCGGCGACGTGTATGCCAAGATTCAGGATCTACCCGAAGACCAGAAGTCTGCCATCGAAGCAGATATCCAGGCCGTCTATGAAACCCAACCGGCAATGGCCATGGTTGACTCGGATCGCGGTATTACTAATTTGCATGTGCCCAGTGACATCATCATTGATGCTTCCATGCCAGCCGCGTTGCGTTCATCTGGCCAGATGTGGGGACCAGATGGTCAGTTACACGATATGAAGGCCGTAATTCCTGATCGCAGTTATGCAGGCATCTATCAGGAAGTGATCGATTTCTGCCGCACCAACGGTGCATTCGACCCTGCCACAATGGGTAGCGTGCCTAACGTTGGTCTTATGGCACAGAAGGCCGAAGAGTACGGCTCACACGACAAGACTTTCGAAGTGCCTGCTGACGGTAAGATGAGTGTGGTCGATAGTAGTGGCCCCGTGCTAATGGAGCACACAGTTGAGAGCGGTGATATCTGGCGCATGTGCCAGGTTAAGGATGCACCCATTCAAGACTGGGTCAAGTTAGCTGTCAACAGATCACGCCTAAGCAACACGCCGGTAGTATTCTGGCTCAACGAAGAGCGTGCTCATGATGCTGAACTCATCAAGAAAGTGAATCAGTACCTGCCCGATCACGATACCGATGGCTTGGAAATCCATATCATGGCGCCAACCGAAGCCTGTCGTTTTTCACTGCAGCGCATTGCGGAAAGTAAAGACACCATTTCAGCTACGGGTAATGTATTGAGAGACTACCTTACTGATCTGTTTCCGATCCTGGAGCTGGGCACCAGCGCCAAGATGCTTTCGATAGTGCCGCTCATGAATGGCGGTGGGTTGTTCGAAACAGGAGCCGGCGGTTCTGCACCGAAACATGTACAGCAATTCGAAAAAGAAAATCACCTGCGCTGGGACTCACTGGGTGAGTTTCTGGCAATGGCTGCCTCGTTGGAACATCTGGCAAACGTCACGGACAATGCAAGGGCCCAGGTCCTGGCTGATGCGCTGGATAAGGCCACGGGCAAGTTTCTGGATACCAACAAGTCACCTTCACGAAAAGTGAATGAGTTGGACAATCGTGGCAGCCATTTTTATCTGTGCTTGTACTGGGCGGAAGCTCTGGCTACGCAGGATCAGGATGCAGAATTAAAACAAAAAT
>JAKSCP010000323.1 GCA_022360535.1 Pseudomonadales bacterium
ATCGCTATTATCGAATTCAGGCTGAGCAGGAAGCGCTGCAAGCCAACTTCGTGGCTGCCGCGCTGCATGTGACTTTCGCTGCGGACAGGGAACTGTTCGCAGAAGCACGAGAACAATACAGTTATACCGTACCCCTCAATGGACTTGCGCTACAATGGGGCTTGGCGGCGGCAGTGATCCTGTTCTTGCTTGCTGAATTAACGACCACATGTTGTGCCGGTTGTGTTCGCTATGTGCGCAATAGGCGGCACTCACATCAGTCCACGCGGCATTCAAGACAAGAAGTAAAATAGTAAGTCGAATAATAGTAAGTTGAATAATAGTAATTTAAATAACAGTAAGTCTTTCCTGCGATTCATTCCCATACTTTCCTGGGTGCCCCAGTACAATGGTCAGAAGCTTGCAGCGGATGGCGTCGCAGCAGTAATTGTGGCCATTATGCTGGTTCCCCAGGCCATGGCGTATGCGCTGGTAGCTGGTATGCCGGCAGAAACCGGACTTTACGCCAGCATGTTCGGGCTGAGCCTGTATTGTCTTTTCGGTACCAGCAACACGCTCTCCGTAGCTCCCGTTGCGGTGGTCTCGTTGATGACAGCCGCCGCGCTATCGAAGCTGGATTTACTGACTACTGCTGACTATCTTGCTGCGGCCTTTACGCTGACTTTGCTTTCCGGAATCTTGTTGCTGGGTTTAGGTCTACTGCGCCTGGGATTCATGGCGAATTTTATCTCCCATCCGGTGATCAGCGCTTTTATTACGGCATCGGCAATCATTATTGCCCTCAGCCAGGTACGTCATTTGCTGGGCGTTGATGCTAATGGTCAAACGGTGTTTGAACTATTGCCGTCACTCATTATGGCTGTGACCGATACCAACGTGTTGACCCTGGTGGTCGGCGTTGCTTCCATTGTAGGTATTCTATGGTGCCGAACTGGCCTCAAGTCCTTGCTCCTGGTTTGGGGCGTGTCTGAAATGGTCGCCACCATTCTGTCCCGCTCAGGACCATTGCTGGTGACAGTCGTGGCTGCCCTGATGGCATTCATTTTTGCGTTTGATCAATACGGTGTAGAGCTACTGGGCAACATCCCCGCCGGCATGCCTGATCTGTATTTCCCCGGGTTTACTGTCGAGCAGTTGCGGGGTTTGCTTGGCTCGGCGGTGCTGATTTCAATTATCGGTTTTGTTGAATCAATTTCGGTTGCCCAGGTGATGGCAGCGAAGCGCCGTGAACGAATCGATCTCGATCAGGAATTGGTGGGTCTGGGTACAGCTAATATCGCATCGGCTGCAGGTGGTGGCTTTCCAATCAGCGGTGGATTTTCCCGTTCCATAGTTAATTTCGAGGCGGGGGCGGCAACACCTGCTGCTGGGTTGTTCACGGCTGTGATCATTGCCCTGGTGGCTTTGTTTTTCACTCCAATCCTGTTTTGGATACCTCGGGTCTGCCTGTCCGCCATCATCATTGTGGCGGTTTATTCTCTCATTGATTTTTCCATGCTCGGGAAATCCTGGCGCTACTCGAAAGCCGATTTCGTGGCGGTGGCACTGACTCTTTTGCTAACGCTTAGCGTTGGTGTGGAGTTGGGGATTGCTGCAGGCGTATTGGTTTCGATTCTTATCCACCTCTACAAGGAATCGAAACCCCATGTAGCAGTTATCGGTCGCGTATCAGGCACAGAGCACTTCCGAAACATCAACCGCCATCAAGTTGAGACTTTTCCCAATCAGCTTTCCATCAGGATTGATGAGAGTTTGTATTTTGCTAACACCCGCTATCTGGAAGAGCTTATCTTTGAGTTGATTGCTGATAAGCAGGAGCTCGAACATGTTATCCTGATGTGCACTGCCGTGAACAAGATCGACTTAAGCGCTTTGGAAACGCTGGAGAAAATCAATGAAACTCTGGACGAGTTGGGCATCAAGCTTCACCTCTCAGAGGTAAAGGGCCCCATCATGGACAGGCTGGCAACCACTGGGTTCTTCAAAACGCTAACAGGCAATAACTACCTCAGCCACAATCAGGCAGTGGAAGATCTGCAATAGACTTTCATGCCGTCCAGGCCAGATACCCAAGATAGATCACATAGGCCATCAACAGCCCGAATCCTTCTTTGCGACTCAAGGTAAGTCCGCTACGCGCCAGTGGCAGCAAGACCAGAGCAAACATCATCATCACGATGAAATCCACCAGGGAGATGCTGCCCAGGGGGAGACTGCTGAACAGTGCCGTAATGCCAAGCACACACAACACATTAAAGATATTGGAACCAATGACGTTGCCTACCGCCAGGTCGGACTGTTTACGTAGCGCGGCCAGGATCGCTGTGGCTAATTCAGGCACACTGGTGCCAATGGCAATGAGTGAGAGGCCAATAATGGCTTCGCTGACCCCAAGTAACCTGGCCATCTCAACAGCGTTGTTCACGAAAAGGCGGCTACCCAGAATTAGCAAGCCCAGACCGAGTACGATAAGCATAAGATGCACGGGTAGGGTGCCAACGTCTTTGTGGATCATCAGAGGTGCCAGGTCAATGTCAGCTGATGCCTTCTCTTTACCTGCCTGCAGATAACTGAAGTAGAGGTAGGCGAATAATCCACCGCTTAAAAGGAAACCATCTACCAGACTGATTGCGCCATCCAGGAGCATCGCCCCGAAGATCAACCCAGAGACAATCATCAAGGGAATCTCTTGCCTGACCAGTTGCACTTCGATTTTTATAGGGCAGATCAGGGCCGTAACACCGAGAATCAATCCGATATTGGCGATGTTGGATCCAATGACATTGCCGAGTGCTAACGAGCCGTGATCGGAGAGGGCAGACATGATGCTTACCGCCAACTCAGGGGCGCTGGTGCCAAAAGCAACCACGGTGAGTCCCACAATAAGGGGAGAAATGCCTAAACGCATAGAGAGGCGACTACTGCCGCTCACTAGCATCTCAGCACCGAAGCCGAGAATTATGAGCCCTGCCAGCAGCAGTAATGCGATGAATAGCATGCAGGTTTACCAGAGACTGCAAGAGTACGGTTCAAGAGGAACCGTACCATGAATCAGATTTTCACAATCATCTTGCCGAAGTTGTCTCCGCTGAACAGAGCGAGAAACGCATCCACTGCGTTTTCGATGCCCTCTACTACAGTTTCTCTTGATTTGACCTTGCCTTCCTGAATCCAGGACTCCATGTCTGACAGGAATTGTGGACGCATATCGCCGTGGTCAGACACGATGAAACCAGTCATGCGAATCTTTTTGCCGACTACCAGCATCAGGTTGCGTGGACCAGCCATGGCTTCGTTGTAACCGGAAATCATGCCGCAGGCCGCGATGCGGCCAAACGGATTCATGGCATTGAGCGCTGCCTCCAGATGTTCACCACCGACGTTTTCAAAATACACGTCCACGCCCTCTGGCGCTGCCGCCATCAATGCCTTGCTGAGGTTGCCGCAGGTCTTGTAATTGATCACTTCATCAACGCCGCATTCATCTTTCAACCACTGCGCTTTGGCATCGCTGCCCACGCTGCCAACCACACGGCAGCCTTTCAGCTTGGCTATCTGGCATACATTGGCGCCAACTGCGCCAGATGCCGCAGAGACAAATACTGTCTCGCCGTCCTTAGGTTCGCCAAACTTAAGTAATCCGACATAGGCAGTCAGTCCCGGCATACCCAGAGTTCCCAGATAAAGGGACAGTTGCTCTGGATCGAAAGGTGTTATCGGCATCAGTGTTTTTTCATCCGCGAGCAATAGATCGCGCCAGGCGCCGCCATTGAGAACAATATCGCCAGGCTTGAACTTGTCCGACTGTGATTCAACCACTTCACCTATGGCGCCACCGTACATCACTTGATTGAGCTGGTAAGCGTCGGCGTACACCGCATCTTCACGCATACGACCGCGCATATAAGGGTCCACCGACATGAAACGTTGTGCGACCAGCACCTGACCCGGACCAGGAGGCGACAATTCAGTTTCAACCAATTGGAAGTTTTCCGCCGAAGGTAGGGCGGAGGGTCGGCTGATCAGGTGAATCTCTTTGGCTGTGTAATTACTCATAAGTTTTCTCTCGCAGAAATCAATTGGCGGCGCTGCCTGGTATTCTTTCCTGTCGCTTCTGAAAGATCAGAATACTGGCAAGAATGACAGCGCCAAGTATGTGGTAATAAATGGGTAGCGGTGTCCACATCAGTAAGCCGGCACTGACTACTAATGCTGCCGCGATGGTCAGGTTGATCTTGGATTCGAGGTGCCACTGCAATAAACCGGCGAGGGCATAGAGACCGAGGCTGGCCCAGATGAACACTTCGATACGTTCCGGCCAGGAACCGGATATCAAGGGGGAGTAGGCGAACAATATTGGCACCAGATAAAGGCCTTTGGCGATCATCCAACTCGTTAATCCCGTTGCCATGGGGCGCGTACCGGCGATTCCTGCCGCCGCGAAGGAAGCCAGACAGACAGGCGGAGTGACGTTACTGTCCTGCGATAGCCAGAAGATAATCAAATGGGCGCTGAGCAACATGCCGGTTAACAGTTCCGCTGGCAGCATCTCCTGTCGGATCAGTTGCTTCATCTGCAGCGGCATCTCCTGCAAAGCAACCACTGGATCGCCGCCATAAAGGCCGATAGTAGCTGCCACATTATTTGGAAGGTCGCCGGCCTGCAACGCTTCCAATAACTGTGATTGGCTAATCAGGTCGAAAATAATTGGCGCAGACAGTGTGGCCAGGACGATGTAAGAAGCGGTGACCGGCAATCCCATGCCCAGCACCAGAGAAGCCAGGGCGACCAAAACCAACGTGATAAGCAAGGAACCCTGTGCCCACTCTACAATCATCAAAGAGAATGCGTTACCTAGCCCGGTTGTGGTCACCACATTGATCACGATGCCCACTGCGACCAGCAGCAGCGCAGTCGCCACCATGTTGCGCACGCCGTCGACGACCGCATCGAAAATATCGTTAAGCCGCATTGGGTTGTTGGATAACCAGGACGCGGCGATGACGCTGATAATGGCGAATGCAGCAGACGAAGTTGGCGTCCTGCCAGCGATCAAAAAGCCAATCAGCACTGCCAAAGGAATGGTGAAGTGCCATCCTTGCTTCAATACCTCTGTCATAGACTCGCCTTCGTCATCTGGTTTCGGTTCCAGGCCAAGCCGTTTCGCTTCGATACGTACGAAATAAGACACGGTCATGAAATACAACAGGGCAGGCAGTGCCGACGCCGCAATTACGGTGAGATAGGAAATCTGTGTGTAGCTTGCCAGGACGAAGGCGCCGGCTCCCATTACCGGTGGCATCAGCGCGCCGCCAGTGGACGCAGCCGCTTCAACCCCCGCCGCGAAGCGGGGTGGGAAACCGGATTTCTTCATCATGGGGATGGTAATTACACCGATAGAAACGGTGTTGGCCACTGCGGAACCGGTCACCGAGCCCATCAGGCCCGAACCCACTACCGAAACCATACCGGCCCCACCGGTTAGTCGCCGGGTCAGGCAATGCGCCAGGCGCACAATAAAATCCCCCGCCCCTGATTTGAGCAGGAAGGCGCCGAAGATGATGAACATGAAGACGAAAGTGGAGGAGATGTTAGCGGTCAGACCAAACAATCCCTCACTGGTGAAGTAACTTCGATACAACACCGTTTCCAAACTAAGTCCGGGAAATGCGAACACGCCGCCGATGTAACGTCCCAGGAACAGAATGTAGGAAAGGCTGACCAGAATCAGTACCGGCATAAACCAGCCCGTGGTGCGTCGGGTAAATTCTATGGCGAGGCCTACGGCGATGAGCGCGAAGACATAGTCACTGAGGATAAACTCAGTTTCCCGCGCATACAGTGCGTCTTCGAAGACGATCAGATAGCTTGTGGTAACGATCGCCAACAGCGCCAGTCCGATATTGACGAAATAGGGCAGGGAACCACTGGCAATGTCTTCTCGTTCGTTGGCCATGAGCGCGCAGATGGCGCAGAAGCCACCAAAATGTATGGCGGCCAACCACAGTTCAGAGATGCTGGCGAATACGTTGCAGTAGATGTGAAACAGCGCGAATGCAAACGCCGCCCAACGCAGCAGAGGTGAATTCATACAGGCAGTCCTAGTCCCCAGGCTCCGCTGCAGCCACAGATTCATTCAGGATCAGTCGCTCCGGAATGTCGATGCCGACTTCTCGGTAGTAGCGTAGAGCACCTGCATGCAATGGTGCCCCCAGGCCTTGTACGGCAATTTCCATGCGCATGTCCCGGGTCGCACCGTGAATCTCCTGTAGAGTCGCCAGGTTCTCCCATATAACTTTTGTGATGTTATAGACAACCTCTTCGGGAATGTCTTCCCTTGTCACCAGAACATTAGGTGATGCAACTGTTCGCACCAGTTGGTCCTGGTTAGGATAGGTGCCCGGTGGAAAGTCATACCAATCCCACAACGGGTATTTTGCGTTCAGTCTGTCCAGCTGTTCCTGGGTCCAATCGAGAATCGTAATGCGATCTCCCATCTGAGCGTACGCGCGAGTGATAGCGCTTACCGGTGCGCCGGCAGGAATATTCATGCCTACGATATTGCCATCCTGAATGGCGCTGCTGGTTGGTCCGTATCCCATGTAGGCAAGAGTGAATTTTTCTTCGTAAGGAATGCCGAGCGTGTCGAGAATGAAGCGACCGGTTTGCTCGGCGCCGGAATTGCGTGCGCCCAAGACATAGCGCTCTCCGTCCAGGTTCTGCAAATCCATCATGTCGCCATTGCGGACCAACTCTTGTAGCAAGACGAAGTGTTCGACGTTCTTCCACAGTGCACTTACGCTGCGCATATAAGTTTGCGGATTGCTTACTGGTCCTTCACCCGTCCATGACCAGGCACCGAAGGGGCCTTGCAGGATAGCGAACTGGGCTTGGTTATCCCTTAGCAGCTTGACGTTCTCAAACGAACCCGCCGAACTGATTGCAGTGAGAGAAATGCCTTGTGATTCGGAGAGCTGTGCGTGTGCTATGGTGGCCAGTGCAACTCCTACCGGATAAAAAGTGCCACCAGTGGTAGCGGTGGTGAGTACATAGGGTCTTGTTCTACTCAATTCATCACTGCAAGCAGCCAGCGTGGCAACCAGTAGTGATACGAGAAGCAGAAGTTTGGGGAATTGAAAACGGGTGCTGTTGCGGGTTGATGTCACTTCGCTTTTAACCGCAATTCGTTATAGGTCTTGTTCGATGCTGGCCTGTGTAAATTCCTGAAATCTCACCAATTACGGCCAGAAATCGGTTTTTGATGAAAGCATATTTCCCGGGAAAGCACAATTAGCCGCAAGCGGCGGGAGACAAGCGCTTCAGGACTTCTTGCGGTCTGCCCCCAGGGTGTCGCGCACCGTACCAGCCAGGGGTTTTTCCTTGTCCATGGTGTTGATTAGCACTGAGGCGCCTCCCAGCACAAAGGAGCCCATTGTGATGCCAACGATAATGGCGATGCGAAGAAACATATGTATCTCAATGCCAGTGAAGTACTCGCCGATTTCAGCGATGGCATTAACCAGGATCAGGGCGATACCGAAGGAAATCCAGACTATTTTTTTCATGGGGACGCCTCGGTGACGATGGGGAGAATTCAGCAACTAGCGGAATCAATTCGAGAGTAGCAATATTCCTTTAATCTGGCTAGCGTCGTAGTGAGTAAAGACAAAGGCGTCATCGATTGCATCATCGTTAATGCGGGTAGCAATGATATCGCCGGATGAGACAGCGCTATCAAGGGCAACGGTTAGATCAGGTTGTCTGCCCTCGACTTGCTGTAACTCTTTGGAGCCACTGATCACCACGTTCTCGATGATCTC
>JAKSCP010000498.1 GCA_022360535.1 Pseudomonadales bacterium
CATCAACTGGGCCGTTGGCGCGGTTTGAAAGAAACCAATCCTGATCTGAAGATTGCTGTAGGTGGCTGTGTTGCCAGCCAGGAAGGCGAAGCCATTGGCAAGCGCGCTCCCTTCGTGGATGTGGTTTTTGGTCCTCAGACTCTGCACAAATTGCCGGAGATGCTGAACGCATCGAATGGCTCTAAACCTGTTGTCGACATCAGTTTCCCCGAAATTGAAAAATTTGATCGACTGCCCGAACCAGAAGTGGACTCCTGTCAGGCGTTTTTGACGGTTATGGAAGGCTGCAGCAAATACTGTAGCTTCTGTGTTGTTCCCTACACCCGTGGCGAAGAAGTAAGCCGACCTCTGGATGATGTCTTAGCCGAGGCAGTGCATCTATCAGAACAGGGCGTGCGGGAAATCAACTTGCTGGGACAAAACGTCAACGCTTATCGCGGCATGAGCCACGAGGGCGATATCGCAGATCTGGCTCTGCTGATTAACTACATTGCCAGTATCGATGGCATCGATCGCATTCGCTTCACCACGTCACACCCTGTTGAGTTTAATCAGAACCTGGTGACTGCTTATACCAATGTGCCGGAGCTGGTTTCCCATCTCCATCTACCTGTGCAAAGCGGATCGGATCGCATACTCGCCGCCATGAAGCGTGGCCACACAGCACTGGAGTACAAATCGTTAATCCGAAAAATACAGGCAGCACGACCGGGAATCAGTTTGTCATCAGATTTTATCGTTGGCTTCCCCGGCGAGACTAACGCTGATTTCGAAGATACGATGAAACTGATCATCGATATTGGTTTCGATACTTCATTCAGTTTCATCTATAGCGCACGCCCAGGTACCCCAGCTTCAGATCTCAGAGATGACACATCTGAACAGGAAAAGAAGCATCGCCTGGCGACACTACAATCCCAGATTTCGCAACAGGCTGCTGCGATCAGCGAGTCAATGGTTGGCACCACCGAGAATATTCTGGTGACTGGTGTATCACGAAAAGATCCCGGGGCACTGCAAGGACGAACCGAAAACAATCGGGTAGTCAACTTTCGTTGCGACGATCATTCTCTCATCGGCCAGTTCACGCCGGTAAACATCACTGATGCACTGCCTAACTCACTGCTGGGACACTTGTAGCCGGGGTATGTTGATCATCATCAATGCCTCTGTTTGAAATCCTTAAACTGCTTTCATAGACTTCCGATAACACGTATCTTCAACAACAATGACTGATCATTCGCAGCAACTTACCCTGCTCCCTGATAACGCGCAGCGGCTCGCCAACCTTTGTGGCCGTTTGAATGAGCATATTCAGCAAATCGAGTCTGAGTTGGGTGTCAGAATCCAGCAAAGGGGCAATGTGTTTCAAATCTCTGGCAATGAAGCGGCTGTGAGCAATGGCAGCCGCCTGCTGGAAGGCCTCTATGGAGCGACCGATCAGGGGCAATTACTGAATCCCAAGCAGGTGCATTTGGCCTTACAGGAATTTCAACAGGAACCCGCTGGCAATGAACCTCCCGATCAAGTCAGTTTGATCAAGACGCCGAAATGCAGCGTTAAACCGCGCAGCAGACACCAGCGCCAATATGTTGGCAGCATTCATCGAAATGACATTAACTTCGCCGTGGGTCCTGCAGGTACAGGTAAAACCTATCTGGCAGTAGCCTGCGCTGTGGAAGCTCTGGTACGCGAACAAGTGCAACGCTTACTGCTGGTAAGACCTGCCGTTGAAGCCGGCGAGAAACTTGGATTCCTACCCGGGGATCTAACACAAAAAATCGACCCCTATCTGCGGCCACTTTATGATGCTCTGTATGAAATGCTGGGTTTCGAACGCGTCGGTCGTTTAATTGAAAAAAATGTTATTGAAGTAGCTCCCCTTGCCTACATGCGCGGACGCACTTTGAACAATGCCTTTATCATCCTGGACGAAAGCCAGAACACGACTACGGCGCAAATGAAGATGTTTCTAACCCGTATCGGTTTCGGTTCCACCGCAGTGATTACCGGTGACGTTACACAAATTGATTTGCCGAAAGGTACACGCTCTGGCCTGGTTCATGTAAGCAAAGTCTTAAAGGATATTGATGGCATCGGCTTTACCTACTTCAATGCCAAAGATGTGGTTCGTCATCGCCTGGTACAGCGTATCGTGGAAGCCTATGATGAGTATGACCGGCAGTCAGTTACAACCCTAACCAGCCAAGAGCCTTCCCAGCGCAATGACAGTGACGGTTGAGATAGACAACCACTGCACAGGCCACTGGGTCCCCGACCACTCAAACTGCTCGCAAAGCCTGCAAGCAACGCTGGATTATCTGCGCCGCGATGAAGACTTCAGCATTAGTTTAAAATTTGTGCCCAGCGACGAATCTGCAGAGCTAAACGAAAGCTACCGAGGGAAAACAGGCGCTACCAACATACTTTCGTTTCCAGCCGAACTACCCCAGAGCATTGCGACCGACATCGGGTTCCTGCCATTGGGTGACCTGGCGATTTGCCCCGAATTATTGGAACGAGAGGCGGAGGAACAAAATAAGTCGCTACAGTCACATTGGACACATATCCTGGTCCACGGTCTGCTGCATCTTCTGGGGTACGACCATGAAGATGAAGCGGCGGCAACGGCCATGGAAAACATCGAAATTGAGGTACTGAAAAAACTTGGTATCTCCAACCCTTATTTGGTAGGGTAAATTCATAGTCATTTTAGGAGGCCGAAAGAAGCCAGGTCATGACCGACGACCAATCTAGCATCGATCCAAGACCCAAGTCCTGGATCGATAAAATTGCTCAAGTATTTTCAGACGAACCCACCGACACCAAGAGCCTGTTAGAGCTGCTGCGCAACGCAGAACAGGATCAGGTCCTAGACGCCGATGCTCTCGGCATCATTGAAGGTGCACTCCAAGTTTCCAGCATGCAAGTTAGGGATATTATGATTCCCCGCTCGCAGGTTGTGACTGTAGCTGCCGATCTCACTCTCAATGAGATTTTGGACGCAGTCTCGAAGGCTTCCCATTCTCGATTTCCGGTGGTTGGGGAAAATGTCGACAATGTGATGGGTATTCTGCTCGCCAAAGATCTGCTGCCACTGCTGCAGAGCGATAACCAGGAAAAGTTTGAGATAAAGGATATTGTGCGACC
>JAKSCP010000004.1 GCA_022360535.1 Pseudomonadales bacterium
AGCGCCAGCTGGCTTACCTGGACAATCTGAAAAGAAACATCCAGTCGCTACCGAATACTGGTGCTGCCTCCGTCACCACTTCACCTCCTGGGGAAACGGGGGCCAATGGATTCTACGACCTGGATGATCGCGACCTGGACCAGAACGGGCAGCTTCCGCCAATGATGAGTATTTGGGCGGAGCCGGGCTATTTCGAACACCTAGGTTTTCAAATCACTCAGGGCCGGAGTTTTGACAACACTGACACTAGCGACTCTGCGGCTGTGGTGATTATCACCGACCAGTTTGCGGAGACTCTGTGGCCAGATGACACAGCCATCGGCAAACAGATCAAAAGTGTCCACGAAGGCATCGAGGAATGGTTGACCGTCGTAGGCACCTTCCCGGGCATTCTGCAATATCCAATCGAGCTTAGTTTCGGCAGACCGGCACTCTATCGCCCTCTTGCACAGACTCGGGTCAACAACTATTCGCTGATTGCAGAGGTTGACGGTGAACTCAGTCTGAGTGAACTCCGCCAGCAATTTGAAACCGCAGCAGCCGCGACAGATCGAACGATCGTATTCAATCATTTCAATTCATTGGAAGCCGAAATTGCTGGATTTTTGGGTGTTAACAAAGTCGTCGTTCAGATATTCATCGCGTTTGGTATTGCAACTCTCTTCTTAGCTGCCATCGGTATCTATGGCGTAATCGCCAGAGCGATAGCCATGCGTACCCAAGAGATCGGGGTACGAAGAGCATTAGGCTCTTCAGACAATGGCATTATTTCGAGGTATTTGAAGCAGGGAATCAATTTCTTACTGGTGGGATTACTGGTTGGCGCACTGCCTGCCTGTTACATGGTAGTTGCAGCTATTCCGCGTATTTTTGGTGGCATCGACGCAATGAACCTTGTTGCCGTTGTTTCGATAGCGGTCGCGGGAATCATGTGCGCATTGATTCTTACCTCTTCATTCATTCCAGCTCGTAAGGCAGTGGCGCTAGAGCCTGGGGATGCACTGCGCTATGAATAATCGTGACATCGACTGCGTCTATAAAGGAAGCAAGACATGACCCTTTGGTTTGAATTGAACTATGCGCTAAGGCTCATTGCCAGGAAACCATACCATTCTTCCCTCTGCGTGGTGGTGGTTGCCATGAGCCTGAGTATCTCACTGGTGGTGTTTTCACTGGTGTATAACACTTCATATAAACAACTCGACTTCGAAAACTCGGACAGGTGGGCATACGCAACGAGCTATAACCTCAACTTTGGAATGTCGGATTTTCCGGACTCAATTGACCCTTTTACCTACCAGATAATTGAAGAGAGCGTAACCAACTTTGCGGAGTTCGGTGCTGTACAAGCATTCGCGCAATCGCGATTCACGGTGGAAGATCGCACAACTATCTTCAATACCGTGAAGATCTCCCCCGGACTCCTTCTGGCAACCAATACCACTCCGCTGCTCGGACAAACGTTTGCTACCGACAACAACAATCAAAACCTGGTAATTCTCAGTCAAAACGTTTGGCGCAACTATTATGGCAGTGCACTGGACGTTATTGGACAACAAACCAGGCTGAATGAGGAGCTTCACACCATCATTGGTGTAATGCCGGAGACCGCCCCGTTTCCCTTTAACTTTGACTTATTGGTGCCCTTCGTTCCGGAGACCTTAACTCAGCCAAATCTGGAACTGCCTCACTTGACACCAATGGGAATGCTAGCAGATGGAGTAAATCTAGCTGAAGCTGAAATGGAGCTGCAATCTATCGCAGCTCGACTAAAAGAGCAGTATCCGGAATTCTATAATGACGAAGAGAGCGTATCACTTCGACCTCTCAACAGTTTCCTTATGGAAGGGGGCTCGATCCTCTTTTCCGCGATGGCGGTCATTACATTAGTCATTCTGCTACTGGCCTGTATCAATATCGCCAACTTACTGCTGTCTCGAGGATTGGAACGTGATCAGGAATTTGCTATTCGCAATGCTGTCGGATCATCACGCTGGCGGCTCATCAGACAATCGTTACTTGAATCGCTAATCCTGTGTCTGACCGGGACGGCTTTAGGTCTGTTTCTGGCAAACCTTGGATTGAACGCCGTTACTGGAATGTTCGAGGCAATCAATAATCAGATTCCAAGTGGAGTTCCTGGGCACTGGGTCTTTAGCCTGGACACAAACATCGTCGTTTCTTCCGTACTATTCACTATTGCTATCTGGATTTTCAGCGGCCTCGTACCGGCCTGGATGTTTTCGAAGCCCAATGTTGATGAAATCCTGAAGGGTGGCTCTAAAGGAACAACCAATCGCGACAAGTTCAAACTGTCCAAGTCACTTGTTGGATTTGAAATGTTTTCTTCCTGTTTCCTATTGGTTCTATGCGGGGCCCTGCTGTTATCGATCGATAGGTTTATCGAGACTGACTACGGCTTTTCTTACGAAGGGAGAATGGTTTCTGATATTCAGTTTCCAGGGGCCGGATATGATACTCCGCTTTCTTATCAGAATTTTTACGATAACCTTCAACAAGAGATTGCCGCAGTCCCCGACGTTGAAAATCTAGCAGTCACTTCATCGCTTTTCTTTTCCGGAGTCCAATTACCATACGCACTTCCAGATGCTGATCCGATCGAAGACGCAGACTTCCCTCTGCAATATTTAGTCTCAGTATCTGACAATTATTTTCAAACACTGGATGTCCCGATCATCGAAGGCCGTTCCTTTGATAGCAGCGATAGCGCTGACTCCTTGCAGGTAATGATTGTCGATGAAGTTTTTGCTCGTAATGCCTGGCCCAACGAATCTGCTCTAGGCAAACAGATTCAACTCAACCCAGAGCGCAATGGTCCGTCGTACACAGTTGTTGGCGTGACAGCGCATACTGCGCACACACCGAACATCTATGGCTTGGAACAGGTCACTGCATTCTATCGCCCGGCTCGCCAGCGGCCGCTCCGCAGCATGTCAGTTATCGTCGAGACAGGACTGAATGGGAGTGAGTATCTGGAATTCATGCACGACTCCCTGGCGCGCGTTGATGCCCGCGTCGCTTTGCATAACACGAAGCCATTCAGCGAGCACCTGGCCGATGTCAACGCCGGATTTTCTCTGATTGGGAACGTCTTCCTGTCCATTACTGTATTAACCGTTGTCCTCGCCGGTACGGGTATTTTCGCCATCATCTCGCGCTCGGTTATTCAGCGCGTACGTGAGGCAGGCATACGTCGGGCATTGGGATCATCTAATACCGCCGTCGTCTGGATATATCTGAAACAGGGATTTTTCTATCTCTGTATTGGAGTCGGGCTCGGAGGTGGATGCGCTTTGTTTGCAAGCAGTGCGCTGGCAAACATGTTCCCAGAGCTTGTTTCAGACATGCCGCTGATATTTATCACAGTGAGTCTGGGCATGGGATTTTTGATTGGAGCCGCCTCGTGGTTTCCATCGAGACAAGCGATTGCGATGGAGCCTGGTGAGGCGTTGCACTACGAATAAAGCACAAGTTGATGAGCTATGAACTTTTGGTTTGAATTGAAATATACGCTGCGGTTGCTTAGCAGGAACAGCTGGCATTCGTTGTTATCGGCCATGATAGTTGCCTTGTGTATCGCTATCACCTGGACAGCGGTCTCTAGTTATTACCATACACAACTGAAGCCATTGTCTTTCACAGATGCTGAACAGTGGTATGCCATAGAGGAATTTGATCGGGTAATTGACGCTGACCCTACTCATAGACTCGATGCCTACACCCATCAGTTATTCTCATCAAACGTAGACGACTTCGAAATACTTGGCGGGTACGCTTATCAGCCGACCGCCCTGACGGTGGAGGGGCTGAGCGAGCGAGTCCATAGAGTTGCGGTCACTCCTGAACTCCTCCAGGCCACAGGAATCTTTCCCGCACTAGGCAGTGGCTTTAGCGCCGACAATGGGCTCCCTGGAAACAATGCCGTTGCGATCATCAGCTATGATCTTTGGGTCAATACATTTGCTGCAGATGAGCAAATCCTGGATCAGCAGATTGTCATTGACGGCCAAGCCCACCCGATAGTCGGTGTCGATCGAGTCGCGGGCCGGAGCACCCATCAGCTGGTCGGCGTACCGGACCGGGAAGTCCATCCCGGCCAGCACGGGGAGGGCCATGGATCCCCACATTCGGCCGTTGATCTCCATGAGGCGGGGCCCGCGGCTTCCGACGCGGAACTCCACCATGGCCAAGCCCGTCCAATCGAGCGCACCCAACAGCGCGATCGCCATGTCCAGCAACTCCGGGTCGACCTTC
>JAKSCP010000003.1 GCA_022360535.1 Pseudomonadales bacterium
AGAGGTGCTAAGCACCGACGAATAGCGCACCGATCTTTGCAACAATGATGCTGATTACGCTACCCCGGTTCAGGTATGAAAGTTGAGCAGTCTCAATTCATCTGCTCCTGAGTTCTCGCGCCACGAAGGATGTTGGGTAAAGCATAGTTACCTTCGTGACAGGCATACTCGTAGATTGGCTGCTCGGAGAAATCCAGGACAATTTCCCGAGTGAAAGGAGCGGTATAAGTATCCGGCTGATCGGAAGTAATCTGATAACGCATCTCAGTGTCACTGATTCTGGTAAATCGTTCTACGTTGAGTCGTGATCGGTTATGACTGAAAGTACTCTTATCCGAGTAATTTCTGGTTTCCACTACAAGCGTATCGCCATCGAAGTAGCCACGAGAATCACCGTGCCATAGTTGAATGCTCTCTGGCACATGAGGCATGCCGGTCAGAGGGATGATACGCGCGTCATGCATCATCTCTTGATAAATCACGACGTGATCTCTTGACTGTACAATTTGCCAGTAGCTGTTGTAACCAGCACTCAGGTACGGAGCACCGTAGCTGATGCAGCGGTCATCAACTGACAAATCAAGCCAGGATGAAGGTGGCTGACCGCGCCGGCTGGAATTCGCTCGCGCTATCGCCGCCTCAGTACGTGGGGGATATTTTCCATTTGCGGGATCAATGATCTGAGAAGTACGGTTATGAACATTTCGTTCTACTAACCAGGCTTGATCGTAGTTTCCAGTAGAAGGGTCGTATGAACGTACTTCACCGGAAACTGCTGCCGCGAAAGCTCCATCGCCAAACAGCGCATCACCATCACCATCAGTAATTTCACGAACTCTTTGCTGTAAAAACTGGATTTCTTCGTCAGTAAGGTACTCACGACCTTCAAACATGTCCGGTCGCTCGATGGGAGTAAGCGTGTTGTTAGCCCACACTCCCTGCAAATCAGGTTGACCATCTATGGTTCGGGGAACTTGCCAGTCATCGGCCCACAGCAGGGCTGTGGATGTACTTGCAAGCATTCCAACTACACAAGTCGCTAGTCGCATTCTGCGCTCCTGCTCTTCAGTACCCCGGCTCGCCCCCAGTTCTTCGAGTATCTGGCGTGCCGTTGGACCCGTATTTTCTGGAGTTTCCTGTGCCAAGATACTTCTACCGAGTCGACGCTCAGCAATGATTGCCAAATCCAAAGGTGTTTGCCCTCTTGCGTTGGTCACATTGATATCAGCACCTCTGCTGGCCAACTCCCTGACAACGGTCGGCAGATTCCTGGAGGCGGCGTCGTGTATCGCCGCGGTGCCAGTAAAGTCCACGTGATCGACATCAACACCATGATCTGCGGCAACGATTACGGAGTTTAGTGCTTTACGTTCTTCCCCAATAGGATCTGGGTTAGCTTGAACGTAATAACGTTGTCGCGTGCTATCTCCGCGCACCGCCGCGTGTAAGCTGGTAGCAAACCCACCAATCACTTCTGGCACAGGTGGGTTAATTCGAGATTCCCTGTCCCGCAATCGGCGGTATTGCTCCAGATTAGTCAGTAACGGGTCGGCTCCGGCCTCAACCAGTCTCTCCATGATGGCCGCTTCGCGAAAACTGGCGGCGATCCAATAAGGAGTGGCGCCAATTAGTGGTGTTTTCAGCACCCAGTCTTCACTTGCCCGTTGCACCGGATGGGCTTTTTCCAGGCGCACATTGGGATCGGCACCATGATCTAACAGGGCGTCGACTGTGATGAGATCACCGCGCAGTATTGCCGCGTGTAAGGCGCTGTAACCAGCGCCCATGGCATTAGAATCCGCACCTGCACGTAACAGCATTAGCCCCAGTTCAGTGTGGCCGCTATGAATCGCAACAACTAATGGGGTCGTGCCATTACCCGCAACACCATCTATATCTGCACCGGCGCGTAACAAAGCCTGTGCAACATCACGGTGATCATTCCGAGCAGCAAACAACAGTGCCGAATAGCCCCCCAGATTTTCCATTACGCCTTGATCAAAAGCTCCACCGTTAGTTGCATCGGCAAACATCAACATGGGCCGTACTTTGGAGCGCGCCTCCAGATTCGCACCGGCGGCGATTAGCGCTTGAATCGCATCCAAATGCCCCTGTGAGGCCGCCCACATCAGAGCGGTTTGATCACGGGAAGATTCTCTGACATTGACTTCAGCACCAGCCTCTATCAGCAACTCCACCGCCTCCGTGGCACCGGTTCTGGCTGCTGACATCAAAGCTGTTTCACCATTGGTCAGTACCAGATTGGGCTCAGCACCTGCTTCGAGAAGCAGGCTCACCAGGTCGCTGCGACCACTACGTGCCGCAATAAAAAGGGGAGACGCGCCCAGGCGATTTACCGCGTTTACGTCAGCATCGGATTGCAGCAACAGCTCGATGATATCGGTATTCTCTCGATGCACGGCCCAATGTAGAGCGGTCGCACCATCGGCTTGTTGCTGGTCAGGATCTGCTCCATCAGCTAAAAGCGTTGTGACTGCCTGAATATCCTGTTCACGAGCTGCATTGATCAACTCGACAGCATATACAGCAGGAATAGCAGTAAAAAGGCCGAGCGCCAATGCCAATTGACACCCCAACAAAGAAAGTTTTGTAGTTTGACTAGGCAAGCTACACGTCACTCAGCAAATCCAATGGACCTGTGCTGTCAGCGAACTGCTCCAGCGGCATGCCCATCTTGTCCAACATAGTGAGGTGGAGATTACTAATGGGCGTGCCTGCCTGGAAACTCAGGTGACGACCGCCCTTGATCGAGCCCGCACCACCTCCAAACAACACCAGAGGCAATGCCGCATTGCTATGCTGATTGCTGTCTGACATGCCTGCACCATAGAGCAACAATGTGTTGTCCAGCAGCGAACCCTCGCCGTCGTTGGTGGCGTCCAGCTTATCCAGATAGTAAGCGAAGAGACTGGTGTGAAACTCATTAATCTTAGTGACCTTTTCGTATAAAACCGGATCATCGCGGTGATGGGAGGTCGGATGATGAGAATCTGGCACAC
>JAKSCP010000002.1 GCA_022360535.1 Pseudomonadales bacterium
CGTTAGAAACGTGTCGCCATCGGCATCTTCTTGTCGCATGACGAGCCTGTAACTGTAGCGATCAGGTTGCACCGTGGTACTGATATCCAGGGCACCAACTATAAGACCTGTATCAACCGTATCCTCAGAAACGACCTGCCGGTAGTACACAATGTCTTGTTCCAACTGGGCAACCCGCTCTCGAAGTGTGCGTATGGTTGTTTGCACTTCTTCATTGGCGCGCTGGTCCACCACGCTTGCGCGATCGAGAATGGCGATTTGGCGCCGCAGATCTGCGTTGTCTGTACGGACCGAATCGAGCTCGGCCACTAACTCGGCACGATCTGCTTGAATAGATTCTTGAGAGAGTAATGTCTTGTAGTAGCCGTAGGCCCAGCCGCCCAAGGCGCTGGTTAGGACACCGGCCAAAACGGCTGCGGTAAAAAGGAGGCGCTGGCCAGGCCGATAGGGAACGACCACCATACGCTCTTGCTTACTGCCTTTTACAACATTTGGCATTCAGAACTCTCCGACTCGATCTTGCCTGGCCCGCTTACTCCGATCAGGGAAGCAGCGCTATCCCCTGCAGGCCCGCTAATTCGTCGATACCGAACATAATGTTGAGATTCTGGACAGCCTGCCCGGAAGCGCCTTTCACCAGGTTATCTTCCGCTGCCAGGACCACCACTGTTTCGGTCTCACTCGAATAAGTGACTGATATAGCACACTTATTTGACCCTTTCACTGATCGTGTCGCCGGTGAGTCACCCTGCGGCAGCACGTCCACGAAGGGCTCATTAGCATACCGGGCTTCAAAAATTGATTGCAATACCTCCGCCGTGACCGAAGTACCAGTTTTGACCGGTGCATAAAGAGTCGCCAGGATGCCCCGCACCATGGGAGTTAGATGGGGAACGAAGGTCAGTTGTACTGGAGAATTTGCCGCCAGATTGAGGCCCTGGCTGATTTCCGGGTGGTGCCTGTGACCGGCCAGCCCGTAGGCTTTGATGGATTCCGTTGCTTCACACAACAAATAATCTTCCACGGCTTTACGGCCAGCGCCGCTCACGCCGGACTTGGCATCGGCAATGAGCCGATTAGTCTCCACCAAATCGTTTTCGAGCAATGGCAAGAAGCCAAGCTGCACAGCTGTAGGGTAGCAGCCAGGGACTGCGATTAATCTTGCTTCCTTTATTGCTTCCCGATTCACTTCGGGTAGCCCATAAACGGCTTCATTAATCAGTTCTGGACTAGCATGGTCAGTCTTGTACCAACTCTCCCAGAGCGCTCGGTCTTTTATGCGGAAGTCGGCTGAAAGATCGATTACCCGCACCCCAGCATCAATGAGTCTGGCAACGCTGTGCATAGCTACGCCATGGGGTGTTGCGTAAAACACCGCATCGCAGGACTGCAAAGCAGGGTCATCTGGACCACTGAAGCAAAGGTCCAGGTGACCGCGCAGATTGGGGAAACGCTCTGAGACAGCCCGGCCTTGCAACTCCCGAGACGTGATCACCGCAACCTCCACGTCATCACGAGGCGACAGCAGCCGCAACAGCTCTACGCCTGTATAACCGGTGGCTCCAACAATCCCTACTTTAATCACCTGAAACTCCTGACCACTGCCCTTTTGAGTATTTGTGTCAGAGCAGTGAATGGGAGATGAATCATACACAGCACTTTTAAGAATGCAATGGATTATGTGTTTTTCAGCAATAAAATCAGCGGCTTAACCATCTCTTAAGAGATCTGGAACACTTCCCAGCAGCCTCCCATTGGCTATAATGACGTTCCTTTTTAGCGCAGTCTTTTTTAGTCATTCCGCACTCCACCATGCTTTGGGTTAAGGCTTTTCACATTATCGCTGTCGTCTGTTGGTTCAGCGGCATCTTTTATCTGCCCCGGCTGTTCGTCTACCACGCCATGGCGGAGGACCAGATCAGCAAAGATCGTTTCGTAATCATGGAACGCAAGCTGTTTTGGGGCATCACAACACCTTCTGCGATTGCCACAGTGGTGCTAGGTGGCTGGTTGCTGATTGCCAATTGGGCCTACTTCATGGCCTGGTGGTGGATGCATGTCAAACTCGCGCTGGTTGCGCTGGTAATCGTTTATCACTTTTATTGTTGGTGGCACATGCAAAAGCTGCGGGATGGCAAGAACTTACGCAGCCACGTCTTCTTCCGTGTGTTTAACGAGTTGCCTGTTTTTCTGCTGATCGGCATTGTGTTGCTAATCGTAGTAAAACCAATCTTGTGAGCTGAGCAGACAATCCAGGCTCCATGAATTTTTAGCGAACTTTTACCGAACTCTTAATGAATTCTTCCAAACCAACCGTGATGTGCTTTTCCGGGCTGGACTCAACCGGTGGCGCGGGCATCCAGGCTGATATCGAAACGCTGTTCAGCATCGGTTGTCATTGTGCACCAGTAGTCACTGCACTCACGGTACAAAATACGCAAAACGCGATCAGCTTTTCTGCCACCGATGCGACAACGCTTATTCAGCAATCACGCGCCGTCCTGGAAGACATGCCTATTCTCTGTTTCAAGATAGGTTTATTGGGAAGCGTTGAATCAGTAGAAGTCATCCACACCTTGCTTAAGGACTATTCGTCAATACCGGTGGTTCTGGATCCTATTTTTGTGGCAGGGGGAGGCTTTGAATTTGGCGGCAACGATTTGGAAGACGCGATCAAGAACCTGTTGCTACCTCTCACCACGATACTGACCCCCAATACCGAAGAAATAAAGAAGCTGGCGCCAACGTCAGACAATCTCGATGCCTGCGCCAACGAGCTACTCGAATTGGGCTGTCAAAATATTCTGCTAACAGGTACTCACGCACAAACACCAGGTGTGGTGAACCGTTTCTACTCTATGCATCAGGAAGCCATCTTATTTAACTGGCCTCGCCTCGAAGACAACTATCATGGTTCCGGTTGCACACTGGCGGCAGCGATTGCCGGCTACCTCGCCCACAAAGTTGATATTCGGGAAGCTGTACAGAATGCACAGCGTTTTACCTGGGAATCCTTAAGTCATGGTTATCGAATTGGTTTTGGACAACACGTCCCAAACCGCAGCTACTGGAACAAACAGAAACTGTAACGACCATGATAATTGAAAGAAGCAGTTGCCAATGGCGGGGTATCTACGCCATCACAGATGATGTGCCGCTCCCTCTGCAAGCATTACTGGACCAGGCACAGGCCGCCCTAGATGGTGGCGTGACCCTGTTTCAGTTTCGCAGTAAATCACTGACCGCTCAGGAAAGAGAAGATAGAGCCACTGCATTACTGGAACGCTGCCGCGATGCCGAGATACCTCTGCTAATCAATGATGATGTTGAGCTCTGCGCAAAAATCCAGGCGGCAGGTGTACATCTCGGTAAATCAGATACAAGTCTTACTCAGGCACGAGAGTTACTCGGCTCGCAAGCCATCATCGGAATCACTTGCCATGACTCGATTTCACGAGCCAGGAAGGCAGAATCTGAAGGTGCTGACTATGTCGCATTCGGCCGATTCTTCCCTTCTCAGACCAAACCCGACGCCTCGCCTGCGCCGGTTGAGTTACTCAAAGAAGCGAAATCCGCATTAAGCACACCGATAGTTGCTATCGGCGGCATCAATGCCGAAAATGGCGCCTCTCTTATAAACGCGGGAGCCGACATGCTGGCTGTTATTCACGGACTCTTCGGCACTGGCAACGTCTACGAGAATGCCAGGGCACTCTCAGAGCTATTCCAGTAGCCCCAATGACTGAGAGATTGTGAGAGTTTAAAGACACTAAAGGAACACTATGCCAAACAACCGAGATCAATCGAAAAAACTGTACGACCTGGCGCTTCAGTATATTCCAGGCGGAGTTAATTCTCCGGTACGGGCCTTCAAAGGAGTTGGTGGGAATCCCTTGTTCTTTCAAGCCGGCGAAGGCGCATTCCTAATTGACAGTGATGGCAATCGTTATGTTGACTATGTCGGGGCATGGGGACCGCTCATCCTGGGTCATTGTCATGAAAAAGTCATAGCAGCACTTTCCAAACAACTCGAACGTGGTCTGGGTTATGGCGCTTCTACAGAAGCGGAAGTAGAAATTGCGAAACGCATTTGTGAGTTAGTGCCCTCGGTTGAAAAGGTGCGCCTGGTGACTTCCGGTACCGAAGCAACCATGAGTGCCATTCGGCTCGCCCGCGGTTATACCGGTCGAGATTTAGTGGTCAAGTTTGAAGGTTGTTATCACGGACATGTTGATGGCTTATTAGTGAAGGCCGGATCCGGCGCTCTCACTTTGGGTGAGCCTGATTCGCTGGGTGTACCCAAAGCCTATACAGACCTCACCCATGTATTGAGTTTTAACGACAGTGCCGCAGTGCAAGAATTTTTCACGCAGCATGGAGACGATGTCGCTTGCGTTATCGTTGAACCCATCGCCGGCAATATGAATTGCGTGCCTCCGGAAGCGGAGTTTTTACAGACACTGCGTCAAGTCTGCACTGACAACGGCAGTGTACTGATCTTCGATGAAGTGATGACAGGTTTTCGGGTGGCATTGGGCGGTGCACAAAGTGTCTATGGTGTAACACCAGATTTGACCACGCTGGGTAAAGTGATTGGCGGTGGTCTTCCGGTGGGTGCTTTCGGGGGCAAACGGGAAATCATGGACTGCATCGCACCTTCTGGTGCTGTGTATCAGGCTGGCACGCTGTCCGGCAGCCCATTGGCAGTAGCTGCGGGTCTTGCCATGCTGGAAGCTATTTCTGAACCTGGTTTTTATGACGACTTAAGTGCTCGCACTACTCGACTGCTGGACGGGCTAAATGAAAGAGCGGCTGCAGCTGGGGTTCCTTTTACAACCAATCAGGTGGGTGGCATGTTTGGCTGCTTCTTCAGTAACGAAGAACACATCAGTCGCTTCGATCAGGTCATGCAGTGCAACATGAATCACTTCCAAACTTATTTTCATCAGATGCTGAACAACGGCGTCTACCTGGCACCTTCAGCTTATGAAGCAGGGTTTGTTTCCAGCGCCCACGGTGAAACGGAAATTCAACTCACGCTCGATGCAGCCGAGAAAGCTTTTAGCACACTCAGCTCATAACAATTCAGGGACTATCGTTAAGGACTATCGGAATTCAGAAATGGCAAGATTTGATGTGTACGGCATAGGCAATGCCCTGGTCGATAAAGAATTCGAAGTAGAAGATTCTTTCCTCGAAGAAATAGGACTGCAAAAAGGAATCACTACACTAGGTGATCGTGAAGAGCATAATGCGATCCTGGACAAGTTGATTGAGCGCTATGGAATAAAAACCCGCGCTGGTGGAGGCTCTGCTGCGAACACTTTGTATGCAATTAGTCAGTTCGGCGGCAAGGCTTTCTACTCATGCCGATTAGCAAACGATGAGGCCGGTGATTATTTCATTGACCAGCTTGGCCACCACAATATTCAAACCAACCGGAATAGTCAGAGAGTCGACGGAGTAAGCGGAAGTTGCATCGTCATGGTTACTTCCGATGCGGAGAGAACCATGCACACGTCACTCGGTGTGTCCGATGACATTTCAATCAGTGAAATGGATTTCGAAGCAGCTGCTGAATCGAAAATAATGTATCTGGAAGGCTACCTGGCAACATCTCCCACCGCCAAGGCCGCGATCCTGGAGATGAAAGAGTTTGCAAAGCAAAATGGCATAACCACCGCAATGACATTTTCAGACCCATCCATGCTTGAGTACTTCCTGACCGAAGTCAATGAAGTCCTGGGCGATGGGGTGGACCTTCTGTTCTGCAATTTGCGCGAAGCAAAGCTTTGGTCTGGAAAAGACACCCGAGAAGAAGCTTTTGAAGCGCTGAAAACCAAAGCCAAGCAATTCGCGTTAACCCTTGGCGACAAAGGTTCTCTGCTGTACGACGGTGAAAAGACCATTGAGATTGCGCCGCGCCGGGTTCCTGTAGTTGATACAAATGGAGCGGGCGATATGTATTCCGGGGCATTTCTTTACGGCATCACCAATGGCATGGACTTTGCCGATGCCGGAACCCTGGCCAGCATCGCGTCAGCGACGGTGGTGTCGCAGTACGGACCCAGATTGGATCCGAAGGTGCATCAAAAGCTGCTAACGATGTCTTAAGGGCGGTTTAAGCGCGCAAGTCATCAACGAAGCGCTTTACACCGTCGAACCACGAAGTCTTGCGTGGGGATTGACGGCTTCCCTGCTCTTTCTGGATGGTCTGAAACTCTTCAAGAATCTCTTTCTGACGTGCCGTCAAGTTAACTGGCGTTTCCAAGACGACTCGGCACAGCAAGTCGCCGGCGCTACCTCCGCGAATTGGTGTTACACCTTTGCCTCGAAGTCTGAACAGCTTGTCTGTTTGCGTTTCCGGTGGAATCTTCAGTTTCACTTTGCCATCGAGAGTGGGCACTTCCAATTCTCCACCCAGCGCTGCATCAACGAACCCTATTGGAATCTCACAGTGTAAGTGCCTGCCGTCCCGCTCGAATATTTCGTGGGGCTTAACATGCATCTCTACATAGAGATCACCAGGTGGTCCACCATGAACCCCCGCCTGACCTTCGCCTGTGAGTCGAATACGATCGCCGTTATCCACACCTGCAGGAACTTTCACAGATAGCGTCTTGGTTTCTTCCACATGGCCGCGTCCATGGCAGACGTGACAAGGGTCTTTGATCTGCTTGCCTGCACCCTGGCAGCGAGGACAGGTCTGCTGAACGGAAAAGAAGCCCTGTTGCATACGCACCTGGCCGTGGCCGCCACACGTGGTGCAATCAATGGGCTGAGTGCCGGGTTTAGCGCCACTACCTTCGCAGTTTGTGCAAGTCACAGTAGTAGGCACACGAATCTGTACCGTCTTCCCTTGCACAGCATCTTCTAAAGTCAGCTCAAGGTTGTAGCGTAGATCGGCACCTTTACGAACATGACTGCGACCGCCGCCCCGTCCACCGCCAAAAATATCACCGAAGATGTCGCCGAAGATGTCACTGAAGTCGGCAGAACCACCATGAGTCTGACCTTCTACACCAGCATGCCCGAACTGGTCGTAGCGAGCCCGCTTCTCTTTATCGGACAACACTTCGAAGGCTTCGTTGGCTTCCTTGAATTTTTCTTCCGCCTCTTTGTTGTCGGGATTGCGATCCGGATGGTTTTTCATGGCCACGCGACGATAGGCCTTCTTGATAGTGGCCTCTTCCGCGTCTCTTTCGACGCCGAGAACTTCGTAGTAATCGCGCTTGGACATGTTGTCTGTTTTAGTACCTAATGGTATCCGTTGTAATTTCCGTTCTTACACAGAAAAAAACTAAGTCAACGAAGTGACCTAGTTTTTTCGCTACCTGCTATCTGCAAAGAATCCAGCCAGATTCACTGGCTGAATCGCTTTACTTATCTTCTTCCTTAACTTCTTCGAACTCAGCGTCCACTGCATCGTCCGCCGTACTATCTGCCGCTGCATCTTCGGCGGCAGCACCAGCTTCAGCACCTGCTGCCTGCTGCTCCGCGTACAGTTTCTGCGCCAGGTTAGTGGAAGCATCTGTAAGGTCTTTGGTCTTGGCTTCGATTTCGTCCTTGTCGTCGCCTTTCAATGCCTCTTCCAATGCGCCTATGGCATTGTTGATGGCATCCTTCTCTTCATCAGTTGCCTTGTCACCTGCTTCTTCAAGTGTCTTCTTGGTTGCATGAACCAGACCATCGGCTGTATTACGGGCCGCGATGAGTTCTTCGAACTTCTTGTCATCGGCGGAGTGTGCTTCCGCGTCCTTGATCATCTGATCGATCTCATCATCAGAGAGTCCGCTGGACGCCTTGATGACAATTGACTGTTCCTTACCAGTGGCCTTGTCCTTGGCAGACACATTCAGAATACCGTTTGCATCCAGATCGAATGAGACTTCGATCTGCGGCATACCTCTAGGCGCAGGAGGAATATCGGACAAGTCGAAGCGACCAAGCGATTTGTTTTCAGACGCCTGCTTACGCTCACCCTGTACCACGTGAATGGTTACTGCGGTTTGATTGTCATCTGCCGTCGAGAACACCTGACTCTTCTTGGTAGGAATTGTCGTGTTCTTGTCGATCAACGGGCTCGCTACACCACCCAGGGTTTCGATGCCCAGAGTCAGAGGAGTCACGTCTAACAGGAGCACATCATTTACATCACCAGACAATACTGCCGCCTGAATTGCTGCACCCATGGCTACTGCTTCATCGGGGTTCACATCGCGACGTGCTTCTTTGCCGAAGAACTCAGCAACTTTCTGCTGAACCAGTGGCATACGTGTCTGACCACCAACCAAAATCACATCGTTGATGCTGGAAGCATCGAGATCTGCGTCCTGTAAAGCAGTCTTAACAGGTGCCAGGGTCTTCTCTACCAGGTCTTCAACCAGTGATTCGAACTTGGCACGAGTCAGCTTCTGCACCAGGTGCTTAGGTCCACTTGCATCAGCAGTAATATAAGGAAGGTTCACTTCCGTTTGCTGAGCAGAGGACAATTCAATCTTGGCCTTTTCAGCAGCTTCTTTCAGACGCTGCAATGCCAATGGATCGCTATGCAAATCCATGCCTGATTCTTTCTTGAATTCGTCTGCCAGGTAGTCGATTAGACGCAGATCGAAATCCTCACCACCAAGGAACGTGTCACCATTGGTAGAGAGTACTTCGAAAGTGTGCTCGCCATCGGTCTCTGCAATCTCAATGATAGAAATATCAAAGGTACCACCACCGAGGTCGTAGACCGCGATAGTTGCATCACCGGCTTTCTTGTCCATGCCATAAGCCAGCGCTGCTGCTGTTGGTTCATTAATGATGCGCTTTACATCCAGTCCTGCGATCTTACCAGCGTCCTTGGTTGCCTGACGCTGTGAATCATTAAAGTAAGCAGGCACTGTTACGACTGCTTCCTTAATCTCTTCTCCGAGATAGTCTTCCGCAGTCTTTTTCATCTTCATCAATACTTGTGCAGAAATCTGAGGTGGAGACATCTTCTCACCATTGACTTCAACCCAGGCATCACCGTTGTCGTTTTCAACGATGCCGTAGGGCACCATTTTGATGTCCTTCTGCACAACGTCGTCTTTGAACTGACGACCAATCAATCGCTTAATCGCAAACAAGGTATTACTTGGATTGGTTACCGCCTGACGCTTTGCAGGCTGGCCCACCAAAGTTTCGCCCTCGTTGGTGTAAGCAATAATGGAGGGAGTCGTGCGATCTCCTTCAGCATTTTCGATAACCTTGGGCTCGCCACCGTCCATCACTGCGACGCAGGAGTTGGTGGTTCCCAAATCGATTCCAATTATCTTGCCCATGTCTTCTTTCTCCGCTAAATACTTGCCGGCGCTACCTACTCTTCAGGGGCCGTTCGCCGATGCCTCAAATATTGGCCCGATCCTTGGTAATTCAAGGAGTAAGGCCTGAATTCCTTAAATAAATTGAGGATATATAGAGCTACCTCAACTTTGTGTCTTATGCTGCCCTTTTGCCCTCATGGGACTCTATGGGCAGGGCTATCTCAGCCCATTGTTTATTTGGTCGCTGCCGCCTTGGACACCATGACCATGGCGGGTCGAATGACCCTTCCATGCAGGGTGTAGCCCTTCTGCATGACGGCAATCACCGTATTTGGCTCAACTTCCGCATTCTCCTGAATGGACATCGCCTGATGAATCTCAGGATCAAAAGGTTCGCCCATTGGATCCACCGCCTCGATATTGAATTTGTTGAAACAGTCGATGAAGCTCTTCAGGGTGAGATCAACCCCGTCATAGATGGCTTTTACAGCCTCATCCTCATGGGAGGATGCCGCGTCCAGGGCCCGTTCGAGGTTGTCCAGCACACTTAGCAATTCGGTGCTAAAGCGTTCCTGTCCGTACTTGTGCGCTTTCTCAATATCCTGCTCGGTGCGGCGTCGCAGGTTCTGCATTTCAGCCTGCACACGGAGTAAATCGTCCTTGGCTCTGGCTGCTGCCAATTCGGCATCGGCCAATCGCTCAAGTGCCTGCTCCAGCGTGATCTCTTGCGCGATATCTTCTGCTACCTGCTCTGCGGCTTCCTCGATTCGATCCTTTTCCTGAGTCGATGAATCTTCGGCGCCGTTGATTTCCACATCAGCTGCGTCGTCGCGAGGCTCCTTACTCATGCCCTCTCCTAACGGCTCTATCTAAATTCTAATAATTTCAATAGCTTAGCTATTGAGTTCTAATCAGGAATTGTGATTCCTGTAACTGCTGGGCTATATGGGGTCTAAGCCCCAGGATTCAAGCACTTCGGTGTCTTTCAACTACACTGCAAAAGAGCTGTCCAAAGCTGTCATTTCGAATGCCAGTCAGTAGATGATTCAAGGTGTTTTAGGGAAACCCGATCCAATATACTTTCACGCCATGCTGCGCCATCTCGCTATCCAGAATTACGCCACGGTCGATACCCTCGAGATTGAATTTAGCGGAGGTATGACCGCTATCACCGGAGAGACCGGTGCCGGCAAATCGATCATTCTTGGTGCGCTGGGATTCACCCTGGGTGATCGCGCTGACAAAACCATTGTGAGAACCGGAGCCAGCAAGGCGGAGATTTCCGCCGAGTTCGATACCTCACAAATCGATGCAGCCAATCAATGGCTTGCAGAGCAGGAGCTGATCGCGGAAGCCGAACCCAACCTGTGTATTCTGCGTCGGGTAGTAAACAGCGATGGCAGATCCCGTGCCTTTATCAACGGTTCTTCGGTGACCCTGGCAAGCCTGAAAACACTGGGGGAGTTATTGCTGGATATCCATAGCCAGCACGAGCATCAATCGCTGCTGCAAAAAGCGACTCACCAGCGTCTGCTGGATGATTTTGGTGTCGATAAAAAACTCCGAGCCAATCTCACTTCTACCTGGAAGCAATGGCAACAAAACCATCAGCAACTCACACAGCTTAGCCAAAGCTCTGAAGAAAACTCTGCGCAATCACAACTCCTGTCTTACCAGCTCACCGAACTGGATGAATTGGCCATAGGCGACAATGAATTTGCACAGCTAGAGGCTGAATTCAAAACTCTCAGCAATGCTGAAGACATAGTCAGTAAGTCCCACCAGGCCCTCAGTGAACTGAGCGAGAGCGAAGAAGGAAACCTCAGCAATCAACTGGGCATCATCGCTAGTACGTTAGATGAACTGCCGGAAAAAACGGACTCTATTCGGTCTGCGCAGGGGCTGCTGGAGAACGCTCAAATTCAGATAGAAGAAGCGGTCAATGAACTACGGTCATTCTGCGACAGTTTCAATGCAGATCCAGAGCGCCTGGAGCAAATCAATAGACGGCTAGGCACACTGCATGATGTGGCGCGCAAACATAAGGTGTCTCCTAACGAGTTAGTCAATTTAGTATCTGACCTACGTGAACAACTAAGCCGTTTCGAAAACAGTGACGAAGAGCTGGCACAACTGCAGGCGAACGATGAGATGTTGCGCGAACAGTTTACAAAACTCGCAAAAGAACAAAGTAAGCAGCGGAAGGCCGCCGCTAAAAAACTAGGCGAACAGATTAATTCGCAACTCAAAGGTTTGGGCATGCCCCATGCGAGCCTGGAAGTCAGTTTGAACCCGTCCGAGTCAGACAATCCTCAGCGTAACGGGCTGGAAGCAATCGAATTTCTGGTAGTGACGAATCCAGGACAGCCACCGCAGTCCTTAATCAAAATTGCCTCCGGTGGCGAGTTATCCCGCATTAGCCTGGCGATTCAAGTCATTACCGCACAAACTTCGCAAACACCAAGTCTGGTATTCGATGAAGTGGACGTTGGCATTGGTGGGGGCGTCGCCAAAACAGTAGGCGAACTACTGAGAGCGCTGGGTGAACGTACGCAGATTCTTTGTGTGACTCACCAGGCGCAAGTTGCTGGCCAGGGTCATCAACATTTCTTTGTGGCCAAAGAAAGTGCAAGCGATAGCGCGCTTACCAGCATCCGTGCATTACAGAGTGAAGAGAGAGTAAAGGAGCTTGCCAGAATGCTTGGCGGCGAGGAATTCAGCGATGAGTCCCTCGCCCATGCTCAAAAGCTGGTGGCGAATCTCGCTTAGTTTCTTAAGTCAGCAGGCAACGGAACGAATTCGACCTTCCAGCTGTCTATTACGAGAATATCGCCATCAGCATGGCTGGTTTTGGTCAAATTACCGATTCAGGGTATTATTCCCGCTCTCAAAAAACCGAGAAAGACAAAGATAGACGCTGACAAAGCATACTCTAAGCCCATGAAATCACTAAAGAAAATAGCTCTTCTGGTTGTGTTTCCCCTGCTGTTGGCAGGCTGTGGCGGTGTGGGCTCGTTGGAATTTCCCGGTGTCTATAAGATCGGCATCCCGCAAGGCAATATCATCACCCAGGAGATGGTGGACCAGCTTCGACCCGGTATGACCAAGCGACAAGTCATTTTCGTGATGGGAACCCCACTAGTGCGCGATCCTTATCATCAGGACCGTTGGGACTATGTTTACAACTATCAACCTGGTGGTGGCGTGCGCGGTCAGGAGCGTGTGAGTGTGTTCTTCGTAAACGACCAGCTCGTTAACTTCACAGGCGATTTCGTTCCCACCTCAGCGGCTACAGAAACCGAAGAGTCCACCGCTAGCGATAGCGATTAACCAACCACCTTTTGACTTTCGCTAACTACGCTTTAGATGCCAGCTGTTTAACGGCAGCGGAAAATTTCAGCACGTCGTTAGCTGAATTGAATACGTTTGGCGAGATATACACGCCGTCGTACTCACCCGGGAAATTTCCAAAAGTATAGATACCGAATTGCTCTCTCAAGGCAGTGGTGAGGCTTCGCCCGTCGAATCCAGTCACCGCAACCCGTGCAAGGCCGGTTCGTTTCGATTCATCCCTCTCGGTGAGGAAAGTAACGCCAGAAACACCTTTAAGCTCATCCCTGACTAAACTCGACAGATACTTAACACGTGCGGCCTTCCTCTCAGGACCTATCTGCTGATAGAAATCTATTGCCTGCCCAATCGCCGCGATTGTCGGCCCGCAGCGCGTTCCGATCCTTTCAAATTTCCGAATATCAGTCTTCGCCGTGGTGACTCCATAGAGTGGCCAGAGTGCTTCGATCCTATCTCGCTTAACGAATAGTGCCCCTGTTCCCAACGGCGCATTCAACCATTTATGCAAGGACGTCGCATAGTAGTCACATCCAATCTGTTGCACGTCCACCGGTATCTGACCGAAACCAAGTGCACCGTCAACTAACATCTCGGCGCCATTTGCATGAGCAAGCTCGCTGAGCTCCTTGACGGGCAGGACGAAACCCCAACCGTCAACGACATAACTCGCCACCAGCATCCTGGTATTGGATGTCATCGCTGCACGGTAGCCAGCCACAACTTCTTCAGTAGTTGGTTCCAGCGGTAACTCGATGGTCTTCACTATGGCACCGTATCTAGCCGCGACTTGCTCGAACACCGGTTTCGCATAAACCTCTTCAAAGTTTGAAACGATGATCTCGTCCCCCGCTTCGAAATCCAGACCTGATCCAACGATGTTCAGTCCTTCGGTAGTGTTTCTCGTGATTGCCAGTTCATCTGATCCACAATTGAAAAGCGCGGCGAGTCTTTCACGATGCTCGTCAATATGGTTAAGAAAAAGGTAGTTGTGAGGGCGAGGTTGGCTCGCTGACAATTCATCATATCGATGCAGGGCATCTACTACTGAATTGGGAATTGGATTGTTGCCGCCACCGTTCAGCACAATGTACCGACCGTCCAAATGATAAGCACGAGCAATCTGCATCCAGAATTCTTCATCTTTAGCGAGCTGCTCTGCTGATCGACCCAACGCATTTGCTTTGGCGGTTTGAGCTATTGAACCTGCGTTTGCTGCAAGTGCGATTGTACCGATACCGAGTTGCAGCGCGCCTCGTCTGCTAATCACCTTTTGTGACATTTGTGGCTTTGCATTGGTCTTTGGTTGCATTGTCAGCTCCTGAGTATTACTTAGCCAAAGTTCGGTTGTTTTTGAATTGATTCATAGCGTGCACTTTATTTGGCTGATCAAAACTGTCCCGACAAAGTCAAGGTCATGAACATACCGCGTTCACGGTCAATGATTTCAGTGCCAGTGAATTCGTCCGCGCGCGTTGGCCGAAAAAAGCGACGCACCTGAAACAGACTTCTAGCACCGATGTTGCGTAGCGTGAATCGGGTGCGAATTCCTGCAAACCGAGTGGTTTCAACATAAACCCGCCACTGATCACCGTCGCGGCTGAAGGTTTCCTCGTCGGCAAAGAAGAAGGTATTTTCCGTTTCTGCCAGATAGGAAACTCCCCAGCTGATTCGCCGACTCAGCAGGTCCTGACGAAAATCGATGAAGATATTGGGTGTATTGAGACCCGACACCACACGATTTCTACCGGTAATGGGATCTGTAAAACTGGAGTCCAGCACTTCAGCTTCAATTTCCAACAGGCCACCAGGGATGAAACTTCGTAGCGGCAAAGTGATGCTGCTGGTAATACCGCTCACCTCAGCTTCTCCGGCATTACCGGTGCCCGGAATACCGGAGGGCAGTACCACCTGTTCCAGCACATCATCCCGCCACTCGTGAAAGAGCTCCACATTGACCGCCAACCCACTTTCTCGGCGGTAATCCGTAATAAAGGAAGCTCGAACAACCTGATCAGGACGTATCGCGGGATTTCCAGCCAGCAACCTGTCAGCATCTGCCTGCGCAGACGCAGCGAACTCACTGAAACTCAATTGTCCAATCCGTCTCCTCACGCCAGCACGAAACTGCAAGCCTTCGGAGTAGTCCATGATGAGATTGACATAGGGTTTGGCGAAGAAGAACGACTGCTCGTTACTTGCATCCCCACTAACCTGGATCTCCGAAGTTTCAAATGCGGCGCCGGTCTCCAATGAGAATCGATCATCAATAGACCAGATTAAGTTAAAGAAGGCCTCGGCTCTTCTTTCTTCGACTGTAGTGTCTGCCCCTGGGAGTGAAATGATCGACACATTGCCATCGCTGTCCTGGCTACTGAGTGAAAGCAGATTGTCTACATTGTTGTAGGTAAGCTCGAACCCAAACTCTGGAACCAGAGACCGCTCTCCTTCATAGGTCACGGTATTACGAAGGACCGACTCCAGTTGTTCTCGTCTACGGGTAAAATTGGACGCTGAGCTTGTAATTCCTATGGGCCTTTCGGTACCAACCAGTTGCACCTGAGTCCAGTTTTGGCCGGAAGTCAGGGAAAGCAGTTTCCAGTCCCAGTTTTCGGCGATGGGTCGAGACCAATCAATACCGAGTTCCGCTTCGTTGAACTTGCTGTCCAGATCAATCGAAAATCTTTCGTCCGGGATTTCGCTCAAGTCTGCCAAGCGACCGTCGTAACCCAAGCGTTCCGTATTAGGCAGGAACTCACTCCGACCCCAGCGCCCAGTCAATCCGAGCTCGCCTACTCCCAGAGATCGGCGGAATTCGGAACTCAGAAAGGCTTCCTGCAAAGTGCTTGGCCGATTTTCGAACTGACCAATTAGCACATCGCCAGCGGCATCCCGAGTGTATCTCGGCCCACTGAGAGGCCAGCGTTCCCAGAAGACATTGGCTTTAGTCGACGTTTCCCAACCAGCCAGGGGCGCCGCCCAGGTCAGCTCGGCGCTGCTATAAACAGTATTGTCGTCCGCCTGCTCTACCTGAGATTCCCAACTCGCTGAAGTCGCTTGAGGTATACGGATTAAGTTTGCAACGACAGCCTGACCTGCCGCTTCGCTGTTACCAGCGACACCGCGGATGACTTCGACACGCTCAATTAGGTTTGCAGGCAGGCGGTTGAGTGCATCCTCTATGCCGCCAGTTTTCGTGGAAGGTCGTTCTCCATCGATAAGGACATTACCCGCGGTTGCGCCAAACCCGCGAAGATCCTCCTCGCCGGTATCCATAGTAAAGCCAGGCAGGCGATCGATAATGTCCCATGCCGTCTGGGGATTGTATTGATTGAAGTAATCACGCTGATAAGTCTGGATCTGTTGATCTTCTGCCGCTTGCCCTGTGTCAGCAGCCTGGCCATGGGCAATTGTTGCCTGAAAACAACAGTAGCAGCCCAAGAACAGCCATCGTGAGCACTTGCCTAAAAGATTCATCGCAATTCCATGGATTTCTCATTGCGACTTTTGGATTCTGACTCCATAAGAGTGTGAGTAGAGTCAGTTCGATTTTTCACGCAATTGAGTAGCGCCTCTTCAATCTCATCAAAAGATTCAAGGCGGCTGCCTATTACTTCAACTCGACTGTCGGCACAAGTCTCCAAATTCAATTGGGTCACCACGTTGTCAACCTTATTGAATCCCACACAGCCATGTGGCGTGATGAAAACCCCTTTTAGGCGCTCGGCCTCTATGCTTTGTACAAGATCGAAAAGCGCACGCTTGCTAAACTGCCAACCAGGATTAAATATCCAGCCTCGACTAAAAAACCCCTCACCTTGATTGTCCGCTCTCACAAAGCCCTCGGAAGGCGTTTCAAGAGACGGGGTCAGTGCGCTAGCCTGGCTTTCGGTTTGATGATGTTGGTGTGTCTCAACTATTGTCTTGTTAGCTGGATGGTCGAGCCACTCCAGAGCGATAGCACCATGCTGTACCTGATAAACCAGTTTCTCTTCAAGCCCAAATTTGGCGTCGATGAAATCCAGAAGTGCAGGAAAGTCTTCCGGTTTATACAGATCCGATTTGTTGGCAATAATGACTTCTGCAATCTCTAATTGCTGGTTAAAGGTCGAATTCGTGGTGTAGCGACCTGATCGGATTTTGCGAGCATCCACCAATGCCAGGGTGGACTGGAGATTCAGGACTTCACGGTAGTGCTGACCCGACAGGATAGCCAACACTTCCTTGGGATGACCCAGACCGGTAGGCTCAATCAAAAGCCGATGGGGCTTGGCTTTTGCCAACAACAAATTCAACGCCATCTGCATGGGCAAGCCGTTAGTGCAGCACATGCACCCGCCTGGCACCTGGCTGATCGTGACTCCGCTATTTTCGGCTGTTGTCCCAGAAAACAGAGAATTGTCTATGCCGACTTCTCCGAACTCGTTGACCAATATGGCCCACCGCTCGTCCGTGGGCCTTTGTTTTAATAACTGCTGAATAGCAGTTGTCTTACCAACACCAAGAAAGCCGGTAATGATGTTGGTAGGAATTCTCAGCAGTGGTCTTTTAGTCGCCATCAGTAATTCAGTTGCATGTGGATTCCGAATCCACTGTGCAGGCCTCTGTTTGGCAAAGAGAGTAATTGCGTACATGCGCCAGCGCGACTATCACGGCACCTATTACCGTTACAACCTTCTCCCCAATCTCTCCGAGCGTTTCCTCGCTAATGAAAAGCACCGACGAGAGCACCAGCAAACCAACCAGACCAATCCCAAGCACTTCATTCCGCCCGTGTTTCTTACAACCTAAACTCAACGCATAAAGACTGGTAGGTATCACCAGAAACAAGATGCCGTAATGAAAACGTTCGTCTTCAAGAAAAGTAGCTCCCAAAGCGGGCAACATAATTATCGCTATCGGAGTTACCAGGCAATGAATCACACATACTGCAGAGAGCCCGATGGCAACCTTGTCTGCTTTAGTCGTAGATGTCCGCATATTGATACCGGCCGCTATGAAGAAATAGGACTTGCGGAGCGCAATTGCCTGTTCACAAAAATGGCTATGCCGATTGAAAGCAACAACAACACAGCTAAAGGCCCTAATCCTCGACTTATTCGAGCCAACAACGCTTCATCAGTAAACTGGAACTGAGGGATAGTTTCGAAAAACTGAGAATCGATAGGCTGTTTGGCAACTATATTTGGCCCCACCATGTCGGCGTATGCTGCCTTAAACTCTCGAGCCTGTGTCAAATAGTTTTGATGCCGTTGCGCTGAACTACCTGCCAGTTCATTAAACAAACTATGTAATGCAACTGCTGGTGATATATAGCGAAATAAACCAAGGACCTGCTCACGCTTTTGCAAGGCTTCTTCAAACGAGGCAACTATTGGTTGAGTTGCTTCGTCAACTGTGGAGGTGACCAGAAATGAAGACAGCACATAGGCAGGAATTTCGGACTCTTGATCTACCAATAATTCAGGATGATCGAGCATAAACTGATTTGCTACATCTGATTCTCTAAGGCGAGTTTCATTCTCCACTTCTCTGGCTTCTGCCAGGTAGGCCAAGCGTGAGGGAGTTGGGTACAACACTTCTGCTGCCGCACTGCTGGCCGCAGGGATTATTAAAGTCAATCCGGCCCACAGCCCGAGCAGGGCGAGCACATTGAATTCTCCGCTTTTATTGAAGCTGGCCACTAGCGCAATCAACGTAGCCCAAAACACTGCATAGAAAAATAAGAAAAGTGCCCACAAACCGTAAAGCGGTAGACGTTCGCCAAGGCTAGACTGCCCTGTATCCACAGCCAGCACGAGCAGGGTCGTAACGATGGTTACCAAAAACACAACCGCCACACGAAGGGCAAGCCTTTGCCAAAACAACTGCCTGATACTGACACCCTGTGCAACAGTCAATCCCAATCGCTTGGCATCACGGTCCGCAGCAATCACATCGAAACAGAAAACCACCAAAATCAGCGGCAGAAACATAACGACTGCTTTACTGACATCGAAACTGCCTAGCGCCAGAGCTACTGGATCCGCAATCTCATATTTTGAAAACAGTCGGATATCCGGATCCCAAAGAGAGATCTCACCTGCAAATGGCAGTAGGTCTGACTGTCCAACTGCAAAATCTGCCAGAGGTTGTTGCGGTAGCGAGGACGCAAACACAACATCCATCGCGGAACCGGTTGCAGGAGGTACGTCTGCGGCACTACCTAGTTGCTCCAACTCTCGCAAATTGTTCAGCCAATCATCCATAGATGAAGCGATCTCAGCGTAATGGGCTGCAATTGCAGAGCTTCTCTCATCTCGCTCAGTTTTGCCTGCTATCCCTCCATAAAGAAGCACCAATGCATAAAGCAACAACACCGTTAGCGCCGATGCTCGACGAAACTGCATCTTCCATTCGTAAGCTATGAGATCTTTTATCCGCATAGTTCCACCCCCTAGATTCTGACTCGATTGCTACCAAACCAGAAAACCGCAGCTGTTGCAGCTACCCCCCAGCAGAGCAAGATCAGAAGATCGATAACACTCTCACTCCAGGCAAGGGCTACCGAGGATGGCTGATAACTGAATTCAGGCACCGACTCCCAAAATTCAGCTGGAGCAACATAGCCAAAACTCTGACCAGCTCCATTGATCATCATGTCCTCATTCATGACTCGTACAATGTTGTTACGCTGTTTCTCCGCTTCCAGGGAGAAATGCTCGTGGGCACTTACATCCGTTCCTGAGTAAGCACGGGACAGATGTTGCAGGGCTATGGTGGGAGAAAATATGGAAAGAACCCGACGCAGCTCTTTCTGCTTTTTATAATTGTCGAAAAGCTCTGCGAATGACGCGTTGAAAGCTTCCGTGTCAATCACCTCGGAGACTTCCAGGCGAACTGCAGCACTATTGATTGAGAGATCGTCCATTTCATCCGGCCTCAACTCTCTCCCCAAAGCACGCTCAATAACTTCGCGCTCTACTGCTAAATACTCTGCACTCTCGCCTGCAGGGCGATTGGCTTGCAGGTTGGCTCTGGTATCTTCCCAGAAAGTGCCCGCATCCGGACTGGGAAAAACCTGCTCCGCAATATTGGCTGACAATCGAGGCAATCCCACCACTGTAACAACCCACACACCGAGCATGACCAACAGCGCCGTTTTGGCCTCGTTAACCAGCATGGAAACCAACATTGTAAGCGCTGCCAAACTTGCGATGTACAGACCATACACCAGCAGTAGAGACAAACCTCGCAGCACAATGTCTGATACTGAATAGCCAGACTCTGTCAAACTGAGCGCTGAAAACATCGTTACAAGAATCACCACAACCGCCAATACGGCAAACGCAATGCCTGC
>JAKSCP010000015.1 GCA_022360535.1 Pseudomonadales bacterium
CGCCAGCAACAACTGCGTATAGTTTTGTACGAAGCCACTAATCGCAGTCATGAAACTCCATAACCCTATTGACGCAGCAACGATATTCCTGCGATTACTGCGGTCCGCCAGACGCGCAATCGGAATACCCGCTGTCACATAGAACATCGCGAACGCGAACCCCGTCAGCAAGCCCAGTTGACTGTCCGAGAGCAATAACTCAGCCTTGATCGCCTCCTGTAGAATGGACAGCAGCTGCCGGTCAATAAAATTAAAGGTATAAACGAGGGTAAGGATTACCAATGCGTAGTTTCGTACGCTGGGTTTCTCATAGGGGTTGGCTACAGGAGGGATAGAACTGTCTGTCATCGCAGGTCCTTGTTATTTTGCCTTACTTGGCTATCACGCTGGAGCGACAAAAGTAGCGCAGTTCAATTGCGAGTACGAACTATTTATTTACATTTGCAGGCAACTCAGACTCTCGTTGCTAAGCTCACTCGCGATCCCACAACCTGTGCACCATCACACCAGTAGCATCTTCGATCACTTCCATGGCATCCAGAATCAGATCTTCCCGCCACTTCTGACCAATAAGTTGCACACCTGAGGGCAAGTCTTCCACTAAATCCACTGGCACCACACCGGCAGGCATGCCGATGTAGTTCACGCCGTAGCTATAGATAGAAGAACGAAACAGGTCTTCCACCCCTTCGAAGGTCTCATCGTAGTTGTAGGGATAACCTGGACGCATCAAGTAGGGAGTGAGTACCAGCGGATAATCCGCTAACAGGAGATTCCATTCTCGAACCAGGGCCGTACGCGCGGCAATGCCAAACACATAACCCTCAGCGTCCACCATCTGTTCCAGTTTGTAGTAGTCATTGAAAATCTGATTGATGATCTCGGTACCGTGTTCGGAAAAAACAGGTTCCAGCATTCGCTTCATTTCAAAGTTGGTGTTTTGCAACCAGGCAGCAGCGGAGTCGGCAATGGAAGGCGTTTGGATTTCTTCCACCTGATATCCCGCTGCCTCGAGAATGGACGCGGCCCGCTCCAGATTTGCGATGATGCCTTCATGCATTGGATAACCATGCGCTTCTTTACAGAAACCTACTTTCGGCAGGCCAGCGCTTTCCTGCCTGAACGGCATAGGCACATGCCAGGGGTCTCGGGGATCATGTTGCATCAATACTTCGGTGCCCAGTCTCACATCTTTGACTTCGCGGCAGATCACTCCCTGCACCGACATCAACTGTGCCAACATACCACGCTCGGCTTTAGCTGAAGGCAGGTAAGCAGGCACGCGCCCCAATCCCGGTTTAACCGTACTCAATCCACAGGCGGTGGCGGGATAACGCAACGAACCAGCAATATCATTTCCATGATTAATCGCAGCGAAACCTGCAGCACCGGCGGAGGCGGCACCTCCCGAGGAGCCACCAGGTGATGCTTCCAGGTTCCAGGGATTTCGGGTCAGTCCATGTAACGGATTGTCCGTGGTCAACCGCATGGACATCTCCGGTGTATTGGTGCGGCCAATGATGATGGCGCCAGCATTCAATAGGTTTTGAACGATAGGCGAGTTGTCTGGAGCGATAACATCCTTAAAGACTTCCATGCCATTGGTCGTGGCATGCCCTTCAGTGTCCACATTCACTTTGACGGTGACGGGCACACCGTGCAACGGGCCTAGTGTGTCCCCATTGGCGACGGCTTCATCTGCTTTTTGCGCGGCTTCAACAGCTTCTCCACCCATTGGATCGACAATGGCGTTAAGCTCCGGATTTTTCTGCGCAATGCGTTCCAGCGTCGATTCAACCAACACGGTAGCTGAGATTGTTCCTTCGCGAATACCTGTCGCCTGTTCGACAGCACTAAGTTGCCACAGTTGTGTCATGCGAGCCGCGTCCTCTTCGTTCGTTAAAACTTACCAAACAGACTGTAACAGAAAACCCTTAAATCGGATCGCCGGCTGGCATTTGCAGGGCTGGTCCGGGTTTACCGGCAACCGGGTCCGCCTGCCATCGACGAATGTCAGCGGCGGCAGTAGCCTGATGGGCGCTCGGAGAGCGTAAGCCTTCGAGATCGTTTGCCAGCAGATCAAGCCGATGAGAAAGCACTGCCTTTACTTCACCCTCGTTATCAGGATCCGCTGCCTGGTTCATCATTTCATTAATGGTTACACGCTGAACCACATTCTGAATCCGCGCGTGATAGGCATTGTCTGGCGTATCGGCTTCCCAGGTGAACTCGATCAAACGATCGATCACTTCCTCCAGCGTCGGATAGTCGCCCATGCTGCCATAGGCTACCAGTCTGGCCATGCGCGCCGGATGCAATAGGGTCTGCACGGTCAGCGCCACTGAACCTTCCGCCGCACCGAGTGGATCGAACAGCAAACCCGTGCGTCCTGGAAAGGGTTCACCCTGTGTGTGTCGATACGCCAACGGCGGAAGTTGTTGCAGAATCGAATCGGGTATCGCCAGGAACTCCGGTGTTAATGTAGTCAGCACCACTTCCAGCGCACGACGCTGTTCGGCACCGTCAATGATGGTAAACGGAATCTGTCCGTCGCCACGCAGGGCATAGCGATAATCCGCACCACCGATACTTTGCGCTGCCGAGTTCAACTGAAACCGGTGATGCATATAAAGCGGCAAGAGCACGAACTCCAATTCCGAGATGGGTTCGTTTTCCCGAATCACTGTCTCGCCGTAAGTCTCGAGACCGATGCGACGCACTTCGATTTCATGTTCGAGATGATCCACCAGGTTGGAACCGTTGTCCCACACGCTGGCGAACTGATGACCGGCACCGCGGAAGTGGTTGTTGTTATGGGCCATGAAGATCAGACCACGATCCAGGCTTTCCTGAACGATAGCCGCCAGCCCTTCTTCCTCACTGGTACCGGGGAGAAACTGTTCGTAGGAATAGCGCACATTCAATTTGTCATACTCACCGATGCGCTGCAGATAAGCATTAGATAAATCGATACGACCATTGTCGATTTCTACCAGCGGTGCCGGATAGTCCATCACACTCTCGCGACCATAGGCACTGGCAAGATAGTTGTGGGGGAAACCCAAAGTGTGTCCCACCTCATGTGCAGACAGCTGGCGCACTCGACTCAGGGCCATATCAATTGAGTCCTGGGAACCACGAGTCACTTCACCCAAATAGTCGAATGAAGGCATCAAGCCCTGACTCATCATGTAATCCTGACGCAGACGCAAACTGCCCAGATTCACATTACCCTTGATGATCTCGCCGGTGCGCGGGTCCTGCACCGAACCACCGTAGGAGTAACCACGAGTGCGACGATGGGTCCAGTGAATCATGTTGTAGCGAACGTCCTGGGCATCCGCCCCTGCTGGTAATTCCCGCACCTGAAAGGCATCGATAAAGCCCGCCGCTTCAAAGGCCTGGTTCCACCAGGCAGCGCCTTCGATGAGTGCGGACTTAATGGGCTCCGGTGTACCGGAGTCCACATAATAAATGATAGGTTCCACCGCTTCCGATCGCGCGGCAGTCGGGTCCTTCTTTTGCAGACGATGTCGCGCCACCAGACGCACTCGCATATCGGTGTCGATATCGGTGCCATAGTCCTGAATGGTAGGACCGAAAGTGCCGATGCGCGGGTCTGCAATCCTGGGCTGGTAGTTGTCGTCCGGCAGCTTAATCAATGAATGATGCTGACGTAGCGAGATGGAATCACCGGTGGCCGCCACGGCGTTAACAAGATTTCCGGCATCGCGCGTGGTAAAGGTCAACATAGCTTCCACTTCCACGTTCTCCGGATAGGCCGCTGTATTGTCCAGATAGATCACACTGCGGGAAGCGTCCAGTGAATAGCTCCCCTGACCTCGCGCAGCAATTTGACCGATCACGTCGCGAGCATCACGCAGGAAAAAAGGGGTCGCGTCTACCAGAATATTGCCGTTTTCTTCGGCAACTATATCGAATCCCCAATGCACAGAAGGCGCAAAGGCATCTTCTACTGCAATGCGTTCCAGCTCATTGTCACTACTGGCGCGGTAGCGGTAATTGCGCTCGGTAAGCAGCACTTGTGGTCCAACGCGGTTCGCATAGAGCACATAAGTGCCCCGTAACTGCCCGCGATCGATCCCGATGGGATTAGATCCCAACCCGGAACCCATGGAAATTTGATAGAGGAACTCTGTATTGAGCTTGTCGATTTCCCAATAGAGTTTGCCTTCGCCTTCGTCCCAATACAGATTGAAGTAACCTTCCATTGCTGTGGCACCACTGACTGTGTCACTAATTGTGGGTAGTTCCTGAGCTTGTGAACCGACAATGCTCACAAAGAGTGCAAAAGCACATGCAACGACCTGTATAGTGCGTTGAGCTGCAGTTGAAATTCTATTGAGAGTGATTTCGGATTGCATGATGATTCCTGCTTGGTAAGTGATGTTGATCATCTAAATTTACGAAAGTTTGAGTGTTGGGACCAGAGAGAACTTCACAGAAAACAGACTATTTAGGATCGTTTCTGGCCCAGAGGGGCCAAAGTACTGTATTTTTAGTCGGACCCTGTTTTCTCACCCCATTTATTCATCCCATGTATTCACCCCATGTATTCACCCCATCCATTCAAAGTACTAAGCAAAGACCAGTCCAATATTCCTGATGCAGTTTGAAAACAAACCCTTTTCCTTCTCCCGACTGACGCTTCGGTTTCATGATTTCAATATAGAAGATCTCTATATCGCGCACCACAATGTGCGTGCGCTGCCTGGATTACGCCTCGTCATCGTTCTTTTTCTTGGATTCGTGAGCATTCCGTTGTTGATCGAGTACTACGGCTTCTTCGAAGAAGGCTGGGAGGGCTATGAGTACTATCTCGGTATGTTGCCCTATCGAATCGGCGTTATCTTGTTGTTGCTTGC
>JAKSCP010000503.1 GCA_022360535.1 Pseudomonadales bacterium
CACCGCCACTTGCACTAATTCGCTCCTGCCTGCTATCGACGAAGAGCTGATAGGCCGCATTGATTTCTTCACTATTACTGGCGTAGGTCTTACCTAGTAGTCGCTCATGCAACTGCACCAGCTTTTGCCGAATCTCCGCTTCACCATTCTCTGGCGTGACACTGTCTTCGATACCTTCGAATAACAGACGCTGATTTGAGGGCAAGATGAATTCTTTCAATACGATTGGACAGGCTGATTCCAGGGCGTGTGACATGGCGACCGTGCTCATCAGTGGCGTCATCACCCGCGCTCGCTCTGTAATACTCGATGAGTTGGTACCGCCATAAAACAGACCGTAAATGTCTCCGAATCCGGTAATCACCTCACCATAGAATTCATCCTGAAATGCGTTCCAGTTAAAGCCCGTAAGCACATGGGTTTTTGTTTGCAGTCGTTCTGGTGTTAGCAACTTCTCTGAACCAAATTCCGCTTGCTCGTGGGCAGCCAGCAGTTGTGAAGTCTGCGAAGAGGCGTCCAATCCAGCACCGCGAAACCAGGGAGTCATCATCATCTCCACCAGCAAGTCTTTAAGCAGCAGACCGTTCGATGAAAAACTCGCGGCCAGCTCCTGGATAGTTTGATTTTGGGCATTGAAGGCGTCCAGCTGAGCCTGATAGTCACCATCTGTGGCAACTTCTGGTGCGCCCAAAACTTCTGTGCCTATGACAGCAGGCCACCAGAACTTCACTGCCGCCGAGGCGAAGCCAGGATCGTTAACAATCTGGTCCGCCAGCCATTGCACGCTGTTATCTGAATGGGGCGCATTGTTACCAAAAATGCCAGGCTCCCGCATGTCGCGGTACCAGGTATCGCCTTCAATATAAGGCGACACCGTGCCGTCTTCTGGATACTTGTAGAATTCATCGAGGGAATCCAAGCCTTCGACGCGATAGAAACCATCATCACTGTAGTTTTGAAACGCCCCGGCCACTGGATCTAAAGTTGTATGACAAACCGTGCAATTCTCATTGAACATGGTTGGATTATTGGTGTCCGCCAGCGCAACCGGGTCTGTGGTGCGCGGAGCCGAACGTTCGATATCTATTCCGAGAAAATGAAAGAACGTCCACCTTGCGCGAGCGCGATTACGATTTGTTGCTGTCGATGGATAGCGCTTCAGAAAACCAATAGTGTTAAGCACTCCGGCATGGGGAAAGTCCAATCGCCCACTTCCCGGGTCGGTAATTCGAAAAAGCTCGATCTCTTCCAACTCCTCAAACTCCATGTCCTCAGTTGGCACATAGGCACCTGTAATCCTTCCAGGCTGGTACTCAGACATATCACTGGGGTTTTGAAATCTTGCCGTACCCTCCATGGCTGAATTCATCGCTGGATTCAGCATAATGTAGTCGGCAGTCAGTACTTCACTGTAGGGCCGATCGTTTTCTACCACGTAGGCAATTAACTCAAGTGGCGCTTCAATCAAACCCCGGTCGATATCAGCCACATACTTCTCTGCCTCGATACCTAGCTCTCCTCCCTGCTCCTCTTCTGCCAATCTCAGTTCTGCAAATCTGTTGAGGAATGTAGGAAAGCAAACTTCACAGCCATCCAGTAATAAATCAGAGTCACGGATACCTCTGATGAGTAGTTGGTCATTCGCCCCTTCCAGCAAAAATTCATGAAAGGACTCACCCTGCATCAGGTTCCGGAGGGCAGCGCGAAGAGCTGCATCATCGCCGCTGGCCACACCGGCAACCTCTTCACTGGTGGGAAGGCGGCCGCCAAGCATGATGGCCGCTTTACGCAGGGTTTCCGCGGCATCTTTGCTGGTTACCGAAGAAAAGAACTGCACAGTTTGTGTAGTTGTAGGGGTGGTATTTCCCTCAAGCAGCAAGAGCATGGACTCTAACGCCAGGTATTCGGCACTACCAATCGGGAGTTGATTGCCACCGGGGTGATCTGTTCCGGACACGCGGCTGAGAATATGTTCCCTCCCATCGGAGCGGGAGTTCAGTAAGGATTCGAAAGCAGCGAAATTCGATGAAGTGCTGGACGCGCTCTGCTGCGTAAAGAGCAGGTTCGAGTTTTCAGCGACCCCACCTTCAACGTGACAACCGATGCAGCGTGATTGCACCACGTTGGTCGAGAGCGAGAACTCGAATATTTCAAGCGCCTGAATTCGTGGTTCCGGCTCGGCTGCTGCCAATACTGAATCCAGCAAGCGAAAACTGATGGGATCTTCACTGAACAAGCCAAGATTAACAGTGTAGTGAAGACCATCAATCGCAAGCCTCGGGATGGTCAGAACACCCTCACTGTAGCTCGCAGTAGCAGCACTATTGTCTGTAAGAAGCTCCGCCGCCAGCAGCTGAAACTCAGAAGGGTCGGAATCTGCCAACAGGAGAAGTTCCACTCGGTAGCGAACCGTATCCACCTCAACAACGGGCAACTGGAGGATGCTTCCTTCCAGGCTGGCTTCCTGCGCCTGACCCATACCTGACCCAAAGGTCAGCGCCAACAGCACCCACAAACGAAATCTGGTAAAAGCATGAAACGTCTTCAACGTCTTTACTCCTGGCGTACCCGCCGCAGCTTCCCACTTTAGTGTATTTCAGTGCAAAGAATGTGATCTTCCTAACATTCGTGGCAATCCTATACTTGGCGGATTACCGCAATCTCAAAAGCACTGATTCGTGATTGGGAAGTCTACTCGGATAGAGCAAGAATGACTGTTGCTGGATTGTTTAAGTCTTGTATGACTAGTGTTGCAGCTTGAGAAGTTGTGGCGTGAGAAGTTGCCATCCAGTGAAGCCTGCTACGATTCATGGAGCATAAACAGATAGCCTTTGCCGCGGACAGTTTTCAGGTAGCGATCCACGTCGCTACCAAATTTCTTGCGAACCTGGGACATCGTAATGTCGATAATGCGGCTCTGACCATCATAGGAGAGCTTCCGCAGCGATTGAAACAGCTCGTCCCTCGAAACCGTGGTACCTGCTCGCTCTGCCAGATACAGCAGAAGCTCGTATTCCGGATTGTTGAGTTCAATGACAACATCACCGAGCTGCACCGTGCGTGCAGATTTATTGATGGATAACTGATCAAATTGCAGGATTTCAGGACCGGATGGCGATTCAGGTCCTGCATTGCTGCCTGAGTCGCTCACCCGACGCAACAACGCTCTTATTCTTGCCAATAGAGTTCTGGGCTCAACGGGTTTTTGTACGTAGTCATCAGCACCAATCTCTAAGCCGAGAATCTCGTCAACCGAGTCCATCGAGGCAGTCAGCATTAGAATCGGCCCAGCAAATTGGGGCCGGACTTCTCGACAGATAGTGATGCCATCTTTTCCGGGCAACATCAGGTCGAGTACAACCAATTCGGGGTTGTGCTGAATGATTGTTTCCACCGCAGTTGCGCCATTGGGCTCCACCACCACCTCAAACTGATGCCCCTCGAGATATTCCTTGATCAAGCCCGCTAACTTGTCGTCATCTTCAACTAATAAAATCTTCATCATCGTACTAACCCAGGTATGAGTTCGGACCTTTTACGCGAGGAACCCTGTCCATTCTAGGCTTCGATCTCGTCCTCGTCTTCATCTTCCAGATCCTCTTCTTCCTCTTCTAGTTCATCTTCGAACTCATCTTCATCGAATTCTTCGTCAAAGTCCTCTTCGTCTTCGTCGTCGAATTCCTCTTCATCCTCGAATTCTTCTTCGTCCTCAAATTCCTCTTCGTCTAGATCTTCATCCTCATCCAGGTCCTCA
>JAKSCP010000001.1 GCA_022360535.1 Pseudomonadales bacterium
AGTCCAAACCAATGACACGTTCGAAACTCCTGGCCAGTTCGAAACTCGCCCGTCCGACTGCACATCCAAGGTCCAGTACTTTTTGCGAGTTGGTGCTGTACTCATTGACCAGCTCCGCCGTGCGAGTAATCAAATTTTGTACGTTGGGAAACTCTATGGACGAGGCGAGTTCGTCATCTCGCTGCTCACTTTCGGAACCAAAATGAAATAACAAATACTGGTTCACTACCTCGTCGGTATCGTACTTGTCACCCTTCTTTGCGGCTGCGGTCGTATCCTGAACAACACGGAAACCCGCGTGCTGAAAGAAGTGTGGGCGAAAATGAAAACGTGACCAGATGCTGGCTTCATCGCCGGTGCTGATAAACGAGCCACCGAGAATCATCTGATGTTCGCCATCGAAACAGGGTGTACTGAAATCCGTATAGTACGGATGAATTTCAAATTCCGGTAAGGGATAAAATGGATCTTCGCACCACTGCCAGACGTTACCGAAGCTATCGTGAAAACCCTTGCTGTTTGCTGGCAGGGCATCAACCGCTGCTTCGCTTCCCCAGCGCAAGTTGTGATTGATTGCTACCGACTGTTCGGCTTGCATCACGTAATCCAGCTCAACTGCATAACTGTTATCTGACCGCTCATCGCCAGCCTTGCCCAACGACGAGTCTCTGATGGCAAGATGTTCACTCTCCTGCAACAGCCGGTAAGGTAATTTCGCATCGTCGAGTTCACTTAACCAGGCACAGTAGGCTTTGGCCTCATAAAAATTAACCACGGCGGGCCAACTCCATTGCATTGGAATCTCAGAGAAGGTTGTGCGGAGTTTGAAACGATGAGAACCGGCAGGTCCATCCTGTACCCAGAAAGTGGGCCATTTTACATTGCGAAACTGGCGCCAGCCCCAGCCGGATTCCGACCAGTACTTTCTTTGCTCGTAGCCACCCGCTTTGACAAAGCGATGAAATTCTCCATTACTGATTAGGTGCTTGCTGGCGCGGAAACTATTCACCTCGCGCGCATCGTTGCCATATTCATTGTCCCAGCCAAAACTTGGCCACTGTGCGGGTTTGCCCAGCTTTACCGTGCTGGTATCAACATCAACGAGAGCGTTGACCGGGAAGTCCCTTCCCTCTTGGGGTTCGTGATTCTGATCCATTGGTTCAGACAGCCACTCTGGCCACTGATCAGGATGTTTCACGTATTCAAGTGGCAGTTCCCGAATCAGAACCGAAGACGTTTCCAGATGAATACGTTCGTGTTCGAACCCCATGGCCAAAGACCAGGCAGGAGAAGACTGTGTTATGGGTTCATCCAGCGATGGATGAGTCTTGATAATGTTCCGCACCAGGTCGTAGACCTGGCGACGGTAAGCGCGTACCTCACTCAGCGAAGGCCATACATCTTGTTCACCTTCATGCAAATCATCCCAGTTCATTTCATCAACACCGGTCTCGAACAACAATTCGAACTCCTGATTAACCGGTGCGTCTATCAAGTTGCTCACCAGTAATTTATTGACGTAAAAGCAAACCGGGTGGGCATAGTAGAAAACCAAAGGGTGGCGGGTTTTGTGATATGGCCTGACATAGAAGGCCTCGTCGCTGGCGAGCGCAGAAAACAATTGTTCCGTGAGAGCCCAGGTGTTTTCAAAATAAGCGAGAACAGCTTCTCTACCACTTGATAGATGGAGTAGTGGCAGTGAGGAATACTCTGCTGCGCTATTAGCGTCAGCGTCAGTTACATTACCCTGCGCAACTGCTTGCAGGTTGTCGATTCCAGACATAGTGGATTCCTTATTGGCTCGTCAGCCTAATCAGTTAAAATTAGCGTGTTAATTTGTAGCTGGGCTTGGTTTGTGAACTTCTTTAGAGCGCCCCGTTAGTGCTCATCAGTTGATTAAGCTTCAGACCGACCTTAGGGGATTCATATTGCAAAGTAAATTACCTGCCGTTGGTACTACCATTTTTACGGTTATGTCAAAAATGGCTCAGGATCATGGCGCCATTAATTTGTCTCAGGGATTTCCAGATTTCGAATGCCCTGACCGCCTGAAAGAACTTGTGGTTCATTATCTCAATGACCATAAGAATCAATATCCGCCCATGGCAGGAATTCCTTTATTACGTCAGGAGATCGCGAATAAGATCAGTTCGCTTTACGGCTATACAGCCGACCCGGAATCCCAGATTACCGTAACCTCCGGTGCGACAGAGGCTCTGTTTGATGCGGTACAGGCCATTGTCCACCAGGGCGATGAAGTCATTATGTTCGATCCCGCCTACGACTCCTATGAACCTGCTGTAGCAATGGCTGGTGGGGTGTCGATTCGACTCTCACTGCGCCTGCCCGATTACAGTGTGGACTGGGATAAGGTTGCGGATGCGATTACTGAGCGCACCCGCATGATCATCATTAATTCACCACATAACCCTTGTGGTGTCATCCTCAAGGAACATGATCTCGATGCTTTAGCTTCACTCATTGAGAATCGCAATATCACGGTACTTTCGGATGAAGTCTATGAACACATGGTCTATGACGATCAGAGACATTGCAGTGTCCTGAGTCACCCAATATTGAAAGAAAGAAGTTTTGCGGTGTTTTCCTTTGGTAAAACCTATCATGTGACCGGTTGGAAACTGGCCTATTGTGTAGCGAACCCAACACTCACAACTGAGTTTCGAAAGATCCATCAGTTCGTCACTTTCACTACGACCAGTTTTTTGCAGTACGCCATTGCCGACTTTATGGCTGAGTGTCCGGAGCACGCCACCGAACTCGCTGGTTTCTATCAAAACAAGCGCGACACTTTCTTTGAACTGATGCGGCCATCAAGGTTTAAGCTAACTCCTTCTAATGGCACTTACTTTCAACTCGCCGACTACAGCGAAATCAGTGATAAAGACGACATGGCGTTCGTCACTGAGCTTACCCAGGACAAAGGAGTCGCGGCGATTCCTCTCACCCCTTTTTACCGTGAAGCACCAGGAACTTCGATTGTGCGCTTTTGCTTTTGTAAAGATGACGCCACGCTGGAGCAGGCGGCCGAAATTCTCTGCCAACTCTGATCGATGAGCCAAGCTGATATTGACCTCAACGCATTGGCCAGTGACATAAAACACTGGGGAGCTGAACTGGGTTTTCAGCAAGTAGCCATAAGCGACACAGATCTTTCCAGTTACCATCACTCCTATAAGCGATGGCTAGGTAACGGTTTCCATGGCGCCATGCATTACATGGAGGAGAACCAGGATAAGCGATTGCACCCCGACCAGTTGCATCCGGGTACGCTGCGCGTCATCAGTGTGCGAATGGACTATGCACTGGAGCGCGAGAATTCCCTCGCCCCCATGAGGAGCAGGAATAAAGCCTATATCGCTCGATATGCCCGAGGTCGTGACTACCACAAACTCATTCGTAAACGATTGCAGGCCCTGGCGAACAGGGTTCAGAACGCTATCGGAGACTTCGGTTACAGGGCGTTCGTCGATAGTGCACCGGTACTGGAGCGTGCAATGGCTGAACGATCAGGCCTGGGCTGGATAGGAAAAAACACCATGCTGATAAACAAGCGTGCCGGCTCCTGGTTTTTTCTGGGTGAGCTTTTCACCGATATTCCACTGCCAACAGATTCTGCAGATAGGGATCATTGCGGAAGCTGCAGGGCCTGCCTCGATATCTGTCCCACGGATGCCTTTGTCAGCGCTAAACAGATGGATGCCACTCGGTGTATCTCCTACCTCACCATCGAGCTGAGAACTGCAATTCCCGTCGAGTTTCGCAAAGCCATGGGCAATCGGGTTTTTGGTTGTGACGATTGCCAGCTTGTGTGCCCATGGAACAAATTCACCCGGCTCACCGAGGAAGCTGACTTCTCACCTCGTCATGGCCTGGGTGATTCCGAGCTTGTCGACTTATTTGGCTGGAATGAACAGGAATTCCTGCAGCGCACAGAAGGCTCACCGATTCGGCGCATTGGTTATGAGTGTTGGCAACGGAATCTTGCAGTGGGATTAGGTAATGCCGAGACTTCTGAAAGAATCGTGGCGGCGCTGCGAGACCGGCTGGGCCAGAGTTCCCCTATGGTGCGGGAGCACATAGAGTGGGCATTGCAGCAACATGGGCAAAACAGCGAGTGACAAACTATTCGAGAATGAAGTGCTCTCGATAGTATTTTAATTCGTTCACCGAATCCTTGATGTCTTCCATTGCTTGATGAGTACCCTGCTTCACCAGGCCACTCTGAATTTCTGGCTTCCAACGGCGCACCAGTTCCTTCAGCGTGCTGACATCGAGATTTCGGTAGTGGAAGAATGCTTCCAGCTTCGGCATATAGTTCGCCAGAAATCGCCGATCCTGACAGATGCTGTTCCCGCACATGGGTGATGCGTTTGAATCGACATATTGTGAGAGAAACTCGATAGTCTGGCGTTCCGCTTCTGCCTCATCAATATCGGAATTTTTAACTCGCTCAATCAATCCAGAGGCGCCATGGTGCCGCTGATTCCACCCATCCATCCCGTCCAGCAGGCTGGTGTCCTGCCTGACAGCAAGCACCGGGCCTTCTGCCAACAGATTGAGCTGGGAATCCGTAACCAGAGTAGCGATCTCGATAATTCTATCGGACTCAGGTACGAGTCCGGTCATCTCCAAATCGATCCAGATGAGATTTAGTTGCTTGTCCATAAACGTTGATCTTTGCTTGGGCGTATCGAGAACCAGGTGACAGCGTTGATTGTAGCAAAGCTCTGCAAGCCGGAATATGCCATAATTCCCGCGACATATGGGCTGGTGAATGAGCAAACGTAGACTCAGCAAGCAACAACAGACTCGCATTAGCGATAACCAACAGAAGCGGCTAATCGACGATGGAGCAGCTAACACTGACACATATAACAATTGTAATGGTCGCGTGATAAGTCACTATGGTCAGCAGTTGGATGTCGAATCGCTGGAAGCAGAGACCACTGGCAAAATCTACCGCTGCCATCAACGCGCGAATTTACCTGATCTGGTCACCGGCGACTATGTGGTTTGGGAGCGGGAGACTGATGAGACCGGAATTGTTCTTGCGCTTGGGGAACGCAGTAATCTCTTCAGCAGGCCGGGCTTTGCCGGGAAGCTGAAGCCAGTCGCTGCGAATCTCGATGTGGTGGTCATTGTAATTGCTGCCGCACCTCAGGCGTTCATGAACCTGATTGACCGTTATCTGGTTGCAGTCGGCGCGATCGGACTCAAGAGTATTTTGATCCTCAATAAAACGGATCTAATTGATAACAGTAATGCTTCCGAACTGGAGGCATTACTCTCGGTCTACCGAGAGTTAAACTTTCCAGTGTTGCGCGTGTCCGCCAGGCAGGGAGAAGGTGTGGCAGCACTGAGTGACGCACTGGCGGGAAAAACCACTGTGCTGGTTGGACAATCCGGCGTGGGTAAGTCCTCTCTTATCAATCGCCTGGGGGGAGAGACCATAGCAGAAACCGGTGAACTTTCTGCAGCTCATGCCAAAGGCACTCACACTACGACTACCGCGCGGCTTTTCCATCTTCCCGGTTTCGACTTGATCGATTCCCCGGGTATCAGAGAATTCGAATTAGGGCATATAGAACCTGAACAGGTTGTTGTGGGTTTTCCCGAAATCATGTCTCACGCTGAGCACTGCAAGTTTCGTGACTGCAAACATGGCACTGAGCCGGGTTGCGAAGTGCGCGAAGCAGTAGCCAGGGGATTAATTCACCCGGATCGCATGCAAAGCTACGAACAGATAGTTCGCAGTATCACAGCGGCTTGAGTATTCCCAAGTGATACAATTAGCGTCATGACTAACAACTCATTGCCTTTAATTATTGAACCTGAAACCCTGCAGACGCTGCTGCCAGATGACAATCTAATTTTGGTTGCAGTGTGTAGTGCCCAAATCTACAACTCCGGCCATCTCCCTGGCTCAGTGTTAATTGAACCAGCGGAACTGGTTAGTGGCGTTAAACCGGCTACCGGCAAAATACCCAGCGCCGACAGATTGAGCGCCCTGTTTTCCCGTATTGGTCTAACCGCTGACAAACACGTTGTTGCTTACGACGATGAAGGCGGTGGTTGGGCTGGCCGCCTGATCTGGACGCTGGATGTACTGGGCCACGAGAAGTCGTCCTATCTCAATGGTGGATTGATTGCCTGGGCACGAGCTGGTTTTGCACTTGATGATCAATTGCCAAGTGTTGCCGCTACCGAATTCACTGCCCAAATCGATCATGGACAAATTGCCCAGCTAGAGGATGTGCTGCAACAAATCGGCTCTGACAACTCTGTGGTCTGGGACGCCCGAGCCAGACAGGAGTATGACGGTATTAAGGTCACTGCATTGCGCAACGGGCACATCCCTGGTGCGGTGAACCTGGACTGGTTGGATCTCATGGACAGAGACAACGACCTTCGCCTCAAACCGCTCACCGAGATTAGCCAGACCTTGGAATCATTGGGTGTGAGTAAAGACAAAGCGGTTATCACCCATTGCCAGACTCACCACCGCTCAGGGCTTACTTATCTGGTAGGCAAAGCGCTGGGGCTCAATATAAAGGCCTATGACGGCAGCTGGTCGGAGTGGGGTAACGCAGACGATACGCCAATCGAAACTACTGCGAACCGCTGATCGAATAGATGTCCCGCCTGTTTGTTTTTATCCAGTATCTGCTGCCTCATCATGGGCTGTCTCGCCTGACTGGTTTTTTCGCTAGTGGCAGATTTCTGAAAAACAGTCTGATTCGTTTGTTCGTCAGGCGATATAAAGTCGACCTCAGTGAAGCGGAAATCTCAGAAGTAAGTGACTTCGAAAACTTCAACGCGTTCTTTACCCGCGCCCTTAAACCAGGTGCGCGCCCTTTAGCACTGGAGTCTCAAGGGGTTTTGTGTCCCGCCGACGGTGCGGTAAGCGAAATAGGCGCTATAGAAGAAGATAGAATTCTGCAGGCAAAAGGTCGTTACTACACAACAGCACAACTGTTGGGCGACGAAGAGATGGCTGAACAATTCTACGGCGGTAGCTTTGCCACCATCTACTTGTCTCCCCGCGACTATCATCGGGTACATATGCCCCTGGAGGGGAAACTGATCAAGACTCTTTATGTGCCGGGCAAGCTGTTTTCGGTCAATCGGGTTACAGCCAATAACGTGGAAAATCTGTTTGCCCGTAACGAACGTCTGGTGTGCCTGTTTGAAACACCGGCCGGCGCTATGGCAGTAGTTTTGGTGGGAGCTATGATCGTCGCAGGCATTGAAACGGTATGGGCCGGACAAGTGTGCCCAAATCGTGAGCGCAACATCAAGGAGACTGACTACCTGAATCATTCACCACCAGTGCAATTAGCAACTGGTGCAGAACTTGGCCGTTTTAAGTTGGGATCAACTGCCATTGTGCTGTTTGAACCTGATAGTGTGCAGCTCGAAGCGAGTTTAACGGCAGATGTTCCCGTGCAAATGGGCCAACTTCTGGCACGCTATTCCCAACAGGAAGAGAGCGAGCGGTTAGCCAAAGACTAAACCACAGGAAACTACAAAAATGACCCAGGATGAACTAAAGCAGGCAGTGGCAAAGGCCGCCTTTGAGTACGTTGAAAGTCGACTGGAAGACGACATGATTATCGGTGTCGGTACTGGCTCCACAGCAAACTACTTCATCGATGAACTGGGCACCATTGCACATCGACTGGCCGGGACCGTAGCCAGTTCAGAAGAGACTGCTCGTCGACTCAAAGAGCATAAGATTCCTGTTTTCGATCTCAACAGCAGCGGTATTCTGGACATCTATGTGGATGGGGCTGATGAATCAAATCATCACTTGCATCTGATAAAGGGAGGTGGCGCTGCGCTCACGCGGGAAAAAATAATCGCCGCTGCTTCCAGAGAATTCGTCTGTATCGCCGATGAATCCAAACTCGTTAAGGTTCTGGGGAAGTTTCCCTTGCCAGTAGAGGTTATACCCATGGCCCGCAGCCATGTGGCCAGACAAATCGTCAACCTGGGCGGGGATCCTGTTTATCGGGAGGCTTGTGTCACTGACAATGGTAACCATATCCTCGATGTCTACAACCTGGAAATCCTTGAGCCACGCAAGCTGGAGCACGACCTGAACCAGATTACTGGCGTAGTGACCAATGGTCTTTTTGCCGAGCGCGGGGCAGACCTCCTGTTGCTGGGCACAGCGAATGGAGTCGAGACAATCAAACCTTGATTAGTCTTGATGACGGCCCTGATCGGCTGGTAACACCAATCAGTCTTCGGCCAAAGAGTTCTGAATCCGAACTATTTCCCGCGCTGTAGAAACCTTTTTCCACGCCGCCGAATTGGGAGCGTGGTTTAAAGAAGATGCGGGGATGTGCGAAGTATTAACTCAGTTTACAGCGGGGTGACGTTGTCCGCCTGGGGACCTTTTTCGGCATTAGTAACTTCCATCGTTACTTTTTGGCCTTCGTGCAACGACCGTCTTCCTGATCCATTGATGGCGCTGAAGTGAACGAATACATCCTTGCCACCTTCCTGCTCAATGAAACCGAAACCTTTCTCGTCGTTAAACCACTTAACGGTACCCTCTACTAACTCTGACATAGTGCTCTCGTGCGTTGATATATAAAACAGGCTCTCGCGAAAAAACCTACGGGCACATTACCCGCTCGGTCAGTGTACGCCGATTGCCCCGAATTGGAAATGATATTTAACCTAAAATTGTGACAATTGCAGGACAAACACTGGTTCACCTGACAAAGTCTTCACAATTCTGAACGAAATCATCCTTGTGCCCCTGCACTCGAAGTGACAGGCATGGAATGAAAAACTATTCGAGTTCGAATAATTTTCCAGGATTCACGATGTTGCAAGGATCGAACGTTTGCTTGATAGATTTCATGAATGCTATTTCAGGCTCCGCACGGGAATAGTGCAGAAAGGGTTTCTTCAGTAGACCAACTCCATGTTCTGCTGATACCGAACCACCGTGTTGCTGTACGACTTCAAAAACATACTGCGACACTTTGCCGCACTTATCAAAAAACTCAGACGAATCAAGATCGGCTGGTTTGAGAATGTTGAGGTGCACATTGCCGTCGCCGATATGTCCGAACCAGATAATTTCGAAATCCGGATACTCTTTGCTAACCAGACTATCTACTTCTTTCAAAAATGTTGGGACTGCAGACACCTTGACCGAAATATCATTTTTGTAAGGAGTGAACTGCGCGATAGTTTCTGAAATGTCTTCTCGCAAGCGCCACAGATTTTGCGCTTGTGTAAGACTCTGGCTGACAGTGCCATCTTCGATCCATCCCTGTTCCAGGCAATACTCAAACAACTCCATGGCAGTTTCCAGGTCTTGTTCAGACAACTGTTCAAACTCGATCAAAGCATAGAATGGGCATCGGGTTTCGAATGGCCGTTGCAGTTGTTTTTCTTCGATGACATGAACCAGGGCCTTTTCTGAGAAAAACTCGAAGGCAGTGATGGCCAACTTTGACTGGAAGCTTTCCAGTATCGGCATGGTGTCAGTCATATCCTGAACACCCAATAGCAGGACTGTAGGATCTTTCGGTGGATTCGCCAGTCCGATAGTCAACTCGACGATAATGCCAAGGGTGCCCTCTGATCCTATGAAGAGGTGTCTTAGATCATATCCCGTGGCATTTTTTGTAAGCCCACGGTTGAGATCCAACAAGTCGCCGGTCCCGGTAACAACTTTCATTCCCTGTACCCAATTCCTGGTCATGCCGTAGCGAATTACTTTAATGCCGCCAGCATTGGTGGCTACGTTGCCTCCCAGCTGACTGGAACCGGATGAAGCGAAATCCACTGGGTAGAACAGACCTTTTTCTTCAGCAAACTGCTGCAGTTGCTCCGTAACTACACCAGCCTCACAGACCACTTGCCGGTCAGCAGCATTGAAATCCTTAATTTCGTTCATGCGATCAAGTGCCAGCACCACCTCGCCACTAGTGGCAACGGCACCGCCACTGAGTCCGGTGCGCCCGCCGGAAGGAACTATTGAGAAATTGGAAGCATTAGCCAGCCTGACTACTTCCTGAACTTCCTCTGCTGTTTTGGGCAATACGATGGCCAGCGGCGCAGCTGTGTATTGACGCGTCCAGTCCTTGCCATAAGTCTGCAAGTCATCGGCACCTGTCTTCACCCATTGTTCACCAACAATGGCAGATAAAGCCTGCAAAATTTCCTTGTTATCGCTCGCCATAATGCTCTGAGAAAGTCCGTTAGATGGGCTAATGATTCACACAAATTCAAACGGTTCATGTTACCATGCGCGCCCTACACAGCCGACCCTCTATGAACCAGCAGCAAGTTACATCGTTTGAGAAAAGCAAGATCCGCTTTTTGTTGCTCGAATCCGTGCATCAAAGCGCGCTTGAAACTCTCACCAAGTCCGGTTACGAAAACATCGAGTACCTGAAAACCTCGCTGGAGGGAGATCAGCTACTGGAAAAAGTGTCGACCGCCCACTTCCTCGGCATCCGTTCGCGCACCCAATTGACCGATGAGGTCTTCGCTGCCGCTGAAAAGCTACAAGCCGTTGGTTGTTTTTGCATTGGAACCAACCAGGTAAATCTGGATGCAGCGCTGGCTCGGGGTATTCCAGTTTTCAACGCACCATTTTCTAATACCCGTAGCGTGGCCGAGTTGGTGATCGGACAAGCGATCTTGTTGTTACGCGGCATTCCAGAAAAGAATGCCCTGCTGCATCGAGGAATCTGGCAGAAAGCCGCAGCTGGGTCTTACGAAACCCGAGGCAAGAAGTTAGGCATCATCGGTTACGGCAATATCGGTTCACAGCTCAGTGTGTTAGCCGAGGCCATGGGTATGAACGTTTTTCTGTATGACGTGGCCAGTAAACTTCCTCTCGGCAATGCGACACAGCTGGAGACACTGGAAGAACTAATGTCTACCTGTGACGTGATAAGTCTGCACGTGCCAGAAACAGTGCAGACCAAAGACATGATCGGGGCTCGTGAGCTAGGCTGGATGAAAGACAGCGCTATCTTGATCAATGCCTCCCGTGGCAGTGTTGTCGAGATAAATGACCTGGCCGATGCACTACGCAACAAACAAATCGCTGGCGCAGCAATCGACGTCTTCCCGACTGAACCTAAATCTAACGACGAAGAATTTCTTTCTCCACTTCGCGAGTTTGAAAACTGCATCATCACTCCCCATGTTGGTGGCAGCACCATGGAAGCGCAGGAAAACATTGGTGTTGAAGTGGCCGAGAAGCTGGTGAAGTACAGCGATAACGGTTCCAGCTCTACCGCAGTCAATTTCCCCGAAGTTACTTTGCCTGCCCATCCAGGTAATCATCGCCTGTTGCACATTCATAAGAACGTGCCAGGTGTCCTTACTGAAATTAACAGCATTTTCTCTGAGACCGGGATTAACATTCGCTCACAGTATCTACAGACTAATGATCAAGTGGGTTACGTGGTGATGGATATTGATGAGCAGTATAGTGAACTGGCACTCAAAAAATTGAACGAAGTTCAGGGCACGATTCGTTGTCGTGTGCTGTTTTAATCTCTCAAATCAAAATTCCTGAAATCCTTTCGAACACTTCCCGGCGATAAGCTTCAGCTTCATTCGCCAAATGGTGACGCGCATCTGAAATCAAAGTGATATCTGATTGTGGAAACTTTTCACTAATCAGTTGCATGTTTCTTTGCCAGTCCACCGTGGTATCACCTGTACCTTGAATGATATGCAACGGGGTATCAGTGGTGTTCGCAGCCAGAAATCGATTGTGGTAGTCGACCATGGCATTGATCCAGCTAACTGGAAGAATCTGACTTTGCAGTGCGTCGGTGTTTTTCAAAAAGTAGAGAAACTTCTCGTCGTGACTATTAACCGCGAACTTTCTCGCAATGGAGGAAACAAAGTTACGCAGCAAGTAGAAACTGATTCGGGACCAACGCCAGTTGGCTGAATACAACAGTGGGCAAAGCAGAACGTACTGGCCGATATCAAATCGATTGGTCAGATCATGATGTAGCAGACTGTCCATGATGATGGCACCGCCAGTGCTCTGCCCAAGCAAGTGCCAGGGTTTCGGTAATTTTTCCTGTGCCAGGGTAAGACAGGCAAGCAGACTCTCGCAGTAGTCTGCAAAGGAATCGATGCTGGCGACCGGACCACTCGATAACCCATGACCGGGCATATCGAAAATGACAACTGACAGCCCGTTCTGCAGACAGTGCCTGATTAAGTGACTGAACAGACCTGCATGATCGTAGTAACCATGGAGCAGGAATACAGTACCACGATGATCGGCCTCGGCTATTTTGAAGTACTGGCACACTAACTGGAAATCAGCGCTGCCGAAGTTGCCGATATGGTAACTCCACTCAACTTGCGCGGTGTCCAAATCAAGCCCATAGAAAGACTTGTATCGCGTCAAGAGCTCAGTTGCTGCAGAAGCTTGCTCGAAATCGATCGCCGCCAGTTGCTCGCGCAAAGACTCTGCGTCACTGCGAGAGAACATCGGGCTGTGCTAGGCAGCCTGTTGGTAGTGCTGGTACATCTCTTCCAGGCTATAGACCTTACCAATCCTGGAGATCTGCCCTGCAGTACCAAAAGCTTCCAGACGCGCCTTAACGATGTCTTTCATGGCACCAATAGTGGGGGTCAGAAACTTGCGGGGATCGAACTCCGATTTGTTACCAGCCAGAAAGCGGCGCACGGCGCCGGTGGAAGCCAGACGCAGATCGGTGTCGATGTTCACTTTACGCACACCGTGACGGATGCCTTCCTGAATTTCTTCGACCGGCACACCATAGGTTTCAGGAATTTCGCCACCAAACTCGTTGATAACCGCTAGCCAATCCTGGGGCACTGATGAAGAACCGTGCATGACCAGGTGAGTGTTGGGAATCTTGGCGTGAATTTCTTTGATGCGCTCTATGGCGAGGATATCGCCAGTAGGTGGGCGGCTGAATTTGTAAGCACCATGGCTGGTGCCTACGGCAATGGCCAGGGCATCAACTCCGGTGGCATCGACGAAATCAGACGCCTCCTGAGGATCGGTGAGTAATTGATCCATGGACAGCTGGCCTTCGGCACCAATGCCATCCTCTTCTCCGGCCATGCCTGTTTCCAGGGAGCCCAAACAACCAATTTCCCCTTCCACTGATACGCCACAGGCATGAGCCATGTCTACCACCTGTTTGGTAACCCGCACGTTGTATTCAAAATCTGTTGGTGTCTTACCGTCCTCCCCCAGGGAGCCATCCATCATGACCGAAGAAAATCCCAATTGAATGGATCGCTGACAAACTGCTGGAGAGACGCCGTGATCCTGGTGCATCACGATGGGGATATGGGGAAACTCTTCGATGGCAGCGAGGATAAGATGTCGCAAAAAAGTGGAGCCCGCGTATTTACGAGCGCCGGCTGAAGCCTGAAGAATAACCGGGCTATTTACTTCATTCGCCCCTTCCATGATGGCGCGCACCTGCTCAAGATTGTTCACGTTAAAGGCTGGTACGCCGTAATCATTTTCCGCCGCATGGTCCAATAACTGCCTTAAACTGATCAACGCCATTTCTTTTCCTCTCTTAACTCTAAACAACGCCTCCACAGAGGCTGCATCAAAACTGCTGGATTAGATATACGATTATTTCCAACCCCAATGGGCTTGGCAATGCTTAATCAAGCACTGCGCTGCTTGAGAACTTGTACCGCTGGCAATTCGATTCCCTGCACATACTCCAGGAAGGCACCGCCGCCCGTTGAGATGTAGGAGATGTCATCGGTGACGCCGAACTTATCGATGGCGGCGATAGTTTCGCCACCACCGGCTATGGAAAATCCGGCCTTGCTCGCTCCAGCCTGAGCAATCTGGCGCGTGCCCGCCG
>JAKSCP010000297.1 GCA_022360535.1 Pseudomonadales bacterium
AAAATGGCCGTGGATGATGAATTCAAAGGCAGAGGTATTGGATTCTTGCTCGGCGAGGCTGCCCTGCAGCGAGCAAAAGAGTTGGGAGGAAAGCGGGTGTTCCTGGATAGCAACACAACCTTGCAGCCAGCGATTAATCTGTATCGAAAGCTGGGATTCAAGCGCATGGATGCTGAGCCTTCGCCCTACGCACGTTGCAACATCCAGATGGAAGTCTTACTGTAAAGAATCTGGCACAATAGCGGTGTAAGCAGACCTTTCCTTGAACCCTTAAGCTCGGGTATGTTTTGGGTATGCCAGATACAGGACAGCACAGCGAATCTGAATTTAGCTCGCCATTAACTGCGGAAGAGCTGCAGGCCCATTGGCTGCCGTTTACTGGCAATCGCCAATTTAAACAAGAACCACGCCTGTTCACGGCCGCCAAGGGTGTTTACTACACTACTGCCGACGGTCGCCAGGTCTTTGATGGGCTCTCCGGGCTCTGGACTTGTGGTCTGGGACATGGGCGAGAAGAGATTACCGAGGCGGTCAGCAAGCAAATTGCCACCCTGGACTATTCACCTGGATTCCAATATGGGCATCCGCTGAGTTTTAAGCTGGCCCACAAAGTCGTTGAACTGACTCCCCCAGGATTGGATCAGGTGTTCTTCACTGACAGCGGGTCTGAGACCGTCGATACCGCACTCAAGATGGCTCGTGGTTATTGGCGTTCAAAAGGGCAGCCCGGTAAGTCAAAGTTCATTGGTCGCATCAAGGGATACCATGGGGTGAACTATGGTGGCGTTGGTGTTGGTGGTATTGGCTTTAACCGCAAACTGTTTGGTCAGACTGTGGACGCCGATCACATTCCGCATACAGTACTACCGGAAAACAACTTCACTCGCGGCATGCCGGAATCAGGCGCCCATCTTGCCGATGAGTTGGAAGAACTGGTGTTGCTCCATGATGCATCGAATATTGCTGCAGTCATCGTCGAACCCATGTCGGGAACCGCTGGAGTCCTGCCGCCACCAAAAGGGTACCTGAATCGACTGCGCGAAATTTGTGACAAATACAATATTCTTCTGATCTTCGATGAAGTGATTACTGGATTTGGAAGAATGGGTGCGCTGACCGGTGCCGAAGCCTTCGGTGTAACGCCTGACATCATGACACTCGCCAAGCAAATCACCAACGGCAGCTTGCCACTTGGCGCGGTGGTAACGAAGGGAGACATCTACGATACGTTCATGGCGGAAGGTGGCCCTGAATACATGGTCGAGTTCCCCCACGGCTATACCTATTCAGCCCACCCTGTAGCCTGCGCGGCGGGTATTGCTGCGCTGGATCTGTTAGTGGCAGAGGAGTTGCCGCAACGGGTGAAGTCCATGTCCGGGTATTTTGAGAATGCGGTGCATGAATTGAAAGGCAGCCCCTATGTCACCGATATTCGAAACTGCGGCTTTGCCGCCGGCTTGTCCCTGGAGCATTATCCTGGTGAACCGTTACGTCGACCGTTTGAATTGGGTGTGAAGTGTTTTGAGAAAGGCTTCTATGTACGCTGGGGTGCGGACACCATTCAGCTTGCACCACCTTTTGTCTCCACCGAAGCTGAAATCGATAGCTTGATTAATTGTGTCGGCGAGGCCTTGCATGAGTTCGATTGAATCCCTTAGTGCCGAGCCAGCCACACGATGCTTGGGGCACTTTATTAATGGTGAAGAAATTGCCGCCGCCAATCGCGTTGCCGATGTTTATAATCCGGCAACTGGAGAAGTCAGCAAGCAAGTTGCATTGGCTGATGCAGCAGAATTGGAACAGGCAGTTGCCGCAGCCCAGGCCGCGTTTCCTGCCTGGCGGCAAACACCACCGCAAAAACGCGCACAGATTCTCTTTCGCTATAAAAGTCTGCTGGAACAACATGCTGAAGAGGTCTGTCAGCTAATTACCGCCGAGCACGGAAAGGTTATCGATGATGCCCACGGGGAATTAGGCCGTGGAATTGAAATCGTTGAATATGCCTGTGGTATCTCCGAATTACTCAAGGGAGAGTTTTCGAAAAACGCCGGCCCCGAAATCGACAGCTGGTCAGAATTCCAACCGCTTGGCATAGTCGCTGGTATCACACCGTTTAATTTCCCAGCCATGGTGCCGATGTGGATGTTTCCCCTGGCAATTGCCTGTGGCAATACCTTCATCTTGAAACCTTCTGAACGTGATCCAAGCGCACCCTTGTTATTGGCGAAGCTTGCAAAAGAAGCAGGGCTGCCAGATGGGGTTCTAAATGTAGTGAATGGTGATCGTGAAACTGTAGATTTGATATTGAACGATGCGCGTATCACTGCGGTAAGTTTCGTTGGGTCTACACCCATCGCCGAATCGATCTATCAAAAAGGGTCGGCCAATGGCAAGCGGGTGCAGGCTCTGGGGGGTGCCAAGAATCACGCAGTGATCATGCCTGATGCTGATATTAACAATGCGGTGAGTGCACTGATGGGTGCGGCTTACGGATCATGCGGCGAACGTTGTATGGCGGTTTCGGTTGCTGTGTGCGTGGGTGAAGAAGCGGCGGTAAAAACAGTATCAACCCTGCAAGAGCGCATCGACGGGCTTAAAGTCGGCCCTGGTATTGATGCTGAAAATGACATGGGCCCACTGGTTACGGCAGAAGCCCTGCAACGGGTTAAGGACTACATTGAGGAAGGCTTGACTGCCGGAGCCAAGCTTGTGGTTGATGGTCGCGGTCTTTCCGTACCGGGCCATGAATCCGGTTTCTTCCTTGGCCCCTGTCTGTTTGATCATGTCACGCCGGAGATGAACATCTATCGGGATGAGATCTTTGGCCCTGTGCTGTGCGTTGTGCGGGTGGAATCACTGAATGAAGCGATGGCGCTGGTCAACCAGCACGAGTATGGCAATGGTACCTGCATCTTTACTCGAGACGGTGAGGCTGCGCGATTTTTCACCGACCACATAA
>JAKSCP010000303.1 GCA_022360535.1 Pseudomonadales bacterium
CGTATTCCCAAGGTGGATGAAGAGGGAGTCTATTTCGTGGAGTCCACCAGCAGAGACCTTATCAATCCACTACTGGGCTGGTCTCAGGGACATTTTCTTATTGTCGATGATGAAGGCGAACGCAGAATCACCACGTCTAACTTGCGACCGGTAACTGATGTTCAACGAACCGGGAGAATTCCCCGCACTATCAAGCGGCCACAGCCACTCATCGACGGTGACGTTGGGGCTGCCAGTGGTGTGATTACCGATGCTGGTCCATTCCAGTTTAATCAGGCGCTGTCTGTCGAAGAATTCAAATCCCGTATTCGGGACATGATCGACGACTAATTCCAGCTGCACTAATTACTTTACAAGAGCTTTCCAGCTCGTGTTGGTCAAAAATCGCTCGGTACCTAGCTGCCCACTCTGGGCGTTCCTGGCTTAGGTATCACCTCAAAAAACTGCTATTCTCAACGCGTTAGTTGGCCGAGTCTGCTCCGCCGCCCCGGAATACATGAGGAAACATCATGCGAAAACTCATTGCGTTATTGATCATCTCCTTAAGTCCAGCCGCTCAGGCTCAGAATTGGGATCCAGATTGGGAGACGGCCGAGGAGGAACTGCTGCGCCATTTTCGTGCGCTGCTGCAATTCGACACCAGCGATCCTCCTGGTCGCGAGCTGCCAGCCGCTGAGTATTTGCGGGATGTCTTAGAGGCGGAAGGGATACCAGTAGAAATGCTCTCAGTGGACCCCGAACGCCCCAACGTGGTGGCCAGACTCGAAGGCAATGGTAGTGAAGAACCGTTGTTGATCATGGCTCACACGGATGTGGTGAATGTGGATCCGGAGAAGTGGACTTTCCCGCCATTCAGCGCCACGGTTGATGGTGGCTATGTCTATGGACGCGGCGCGGTCGACGACAAGGACAATCTGGCGGCCGGGCTCATGGTGATGTTGGAGTTAAAGCGCCAGAACGTACCCCTGGCTCGCGATGTGATTTTTCTGGCCGAGTCGGGTGAAGAAGGTGCGGTGGAATACGGCATCGAGTTCATGGTGAACGAACACTTTGACAAGATCGAAGCCGAATTCTGTCTGGCCGAAGGCGGCAGTGTGGCGCGAGTCAATCGCGAGGTGATGTATTCCGGCGTACAAACGGTGGAGAAACTACCCTATCGACTGGAGTTAGTGGCGACCGGTGTGGCTGGGCACGGATCCGTACCCCTGCAAAATAACTCGGTAGTACGATTAGCCAAAGCGATTTCGGCGATTGCAGATTGGCGCTCACCTATACGACTGAATGAGACTACCTATACCTATTTTGAGCGACTGGCTTCGATTTCACCCCCCGATGCTGGTGAGCGCTATTTAGCTGTGCTGGATTCTGGTCGTGCCAGCGAGGCGGATGAGTACTTCCTCGCTTATGAGCCGCGTCATGCATCGATGCTGCGTTCGTCGCTTTCTCCAACCATATTTGATGGCGGCTATCGTATTAACGTGATTCCTTCCGAAGCGCGGGCCTCCGTGGATTTTCGTGCCTTGCCCGATGAAAACATCGAAGAGTTTTTAGACAGCATCCGTGGCGTCATCGGCGATGAAGCGATCGAGGTAAGCCTTGGTGTTCGCAACACACGGCCAGCTGGACAAGCCAGTATCAACACTGTTGCGTTCACTACCATTGAGGAGAAAACCGAAGAGCACTATGGAGTGATTACGCTGCCAACCATGTCCACTGGTGCCACTGACATGGCTTATCTGCGGGCCCGTGGCGTGCAGTGCTACGGAATCGGTCCTGCAATCGACCGTGAAGATGCAGCGCTGGGCTTTGGTGCGCATAGTGATCAGGAGCGCATATTGATAAGCGAGTTAAATCGCTTTCTCCGGTTTAACTGGGATGTGGTTATTGATCTCGCTGCTGAGAAGTAAATTGACCGAGCGCCTGTATTAGGAAAGTCGATAAAAAGGCGTAAGCGTAGAAGCAAAGATTCACCAATTTACTCCGACGCTTTTGTTTTTCCCGTGTCGTTCATCTCCGGGGCATACTGAAATATGTCTTCGATTGGCAAGTCGAACAGACGCGATGCTTTGAATGCCAGCGGCAAACTGGGATCGAATTTGCCTTTTTCTATGGCATTGATTGTCTGCCTTGAAACGTCCAGCTCTGCGGCCAGGTCCGCTTGAGTCCAGTCGCGCTCCGCACGCAGTACCTTTAGTCTGTTCTTCATTATTGATACTTAATCGTATTGATGATCAGAGTCACGATGTAGCTTATTCCCATGACAAACATAATATTGGAAGGTGAAGGGGTTGATGCCAATAACCCCGCAGGCTTCAATAGTCCGTATGCCGTTCCCAGCACAAAAGTCGCGGCTAGCGAAACTGCCATGGCATTGAATTGAATCTTTTGCTGCATTTCATCCATCTCTTCGAGATGCTGTTTATTTGCCCAAATCATCTTGATGCCGAGCAAAACATTCATCGCCAGCGCAATACTTGAAGCAAAGATATTGAAATCCCAGAGGAGTTTAGGGCCAAACGCGACTAACGCTGTGCTAAGCAACCAGACAAAAGTCCAAATAAACAGCTTTTGCGTGCTGCGTTTCAAACGCCCTTCCAGTTTTTGCCCATCGGGGATTGATGTACTCATGCGATACCCTCAGTTGACATAAAGTAAAGTTAACTTGACATCCTGAAGATATAGTAAAGAAATTTGAATGTCAAATTAACTTTACACATTGTAAGCTTTTGATGACCTTCTGACTGAGTGATACCGACTGCTATTGCCTGCACGCAGAGCAGAAAATACGGCTATGTATTAACTCTCTGACCCCAGCTACTTTTGCGGTATCCTCTCGAATCCACAGAGGAGACCCCATGAAGACAAAGATCACTCGCCATCTGCTCGACCCGTTGCTGCTTATCCTGATAACGGTTCTCGCCGGTCTATCTGTTTCGGTCAACGCAGCCGAAACCCAATATCGCGTTGACCTTGCGGAGCGCCAGGTGCAGCAAGTCACCATTGAGGCACGCTTTAGCGATGTCAGTGGCGAAACTTTAGATTTTCATTTACCCGTTTGGCGCTCTGGTCTCTACCTGGTTCTCGATTTCGTTGGCACTATGTCGGGTATTGAAGTTAGCGATGGCAGTGGGGAGGCCTTGTCGTTTGAACAGACCGCCAAATCATCCTGGCGTGTGACCAGGCCTAATGCCGCAGCCGGCGATGTAATCGTTCGCTACCGCTTGTATGCAGACAGTCTTGGTGATCGTACTCGCCATGTGGATGCAGACCATGCCTTTCTGAACCCTGCCGCGGTATTTATCTATGCCGACGGTTTTCGCGATGCACCAATCGAGGTCAACATGGATTTACCCACCGGTTGGCGAGCAGCAAGTGGCATGGAGCAACCGGAATCAGGCCGCTTCGTAGCGCCACACTATGATCGACTGGTGGATTCACCGATAGAAGCAGGAACTTTCGATCTGGTGACATTCGAAGCCGGAGGCATGACTATCGAATTTCTGATTGAAGGCGAATGGGACAATGATGAAGAGCGGCTTGCCCATGATATAGGGGCCATTGTTGAAGCCACGGTAGAGGTATTCGAAACAGCAGATCGTCCGTTACCGACGGACCGTTACCTTTTTCTGTTGCATAGCGGACCGGGTCTGGGTGGCGGTACTGAGTACTACAATAGCACTGTGGTGCACACAGATCCCCGAGCCTTTTGGGACGAGGAACGGTGGCGAAGTTTCCTTGGTCTGATGGCTCACGAGTTTTTCCATACTTGGAATGTCAAACGCTTTCGACCAGCAGCTATCGATCGTTATGACTATCAGGATGTGAACTACACTGAATTGCTCTGGGTAGCTGAGGGGCTGACTAGTTATTATGACGAGATACTTCCAGTAAGAGCTGGTTTAGTTTCAGTAAGTGACTATCGGGAACAACTAGCCGGTACCATTGATGGTGTGGTCGATAACCCAGGCTATGGTCAGGATACCCTGGCGCGGGCAAGTCTCGAAGCCTGGACCAAAGGCTATCACCGAGGTGCAGATCGAGCCGCCGATAAGGCAAACCGTACTGTGTCCTTTTATGGTCAGGGCGGGCTGTTAGGGCTGGTGTTGGATCTTGAAATCCGTCGACTCTCAGACGGTGCGCGCAGCCTTGATAATGTGATGGCCGCTCTGTACGACGATTTTCCACTGGGCGAAGGTGGTTTCACTTACGCAGACTTTCGTGAACGCCTGGCGGCGGCTGGCGATGATGAACTTGCTGCACGTCTCGATACCTGGGTCTACGGAACTGATCCGTTGACCGTTACCGAAGCGCTTGAAGTAGTAGGTTGGGCCCTGGGTCGTGAAGACATCTCCGAAGCCCCAGTACAAGTCTCGCTTGGAGTTGCGACCCGTGGCAATCCGCCAGTGGTGCGTTACGCGCGTCTCAATGAAGCAGCTTGGAACGCTGGAGTTAATGCAGGTGATGAATTGTTAGCAATCAATGGCGCGCGTATCGGCGGTGGTCTTAATGATATTCTGCGGCGCTACGCACCTGGAGATGAAATTGAGCTGGCTCTGTTTCGTGATGGCGCATTGAGAACTCTCTCACTCACTCTCGATCCTGTTCTGGCTGATCATGAAATCACTGTCGATGACCTGGGCGATGAACGAGCACGTCGTTTGCGCAGAGCCTGGCTCGGCGGTTTTGATGAAGACGAGGAAGGGGAACAAGAATAGGGATAGGAATAGGGAGCACACTGGTGACCATCACTAGAAGGCAATTTATAGGTGCGGCGAGCACCGTTGCGCTGTCGGTTGGAATGAGTAGTCGCGGTCTGGCTGCGAACGCGGGCAGATTGTCTCCAATAAAGCCTGCCAGACTTCGACCAGGCATGACTGTTGGTCTGGTGACACCTGCCAGCAATGTCCCTGAAAACGAAGAGCTTTACGCTGCTATGGATCTGGTTAAGTCTTTGGGTTTCGAGGCCAAACCTTCAGCAAATCTCTTCAGTCGCACACAGTATCTTGCTGGCTCCGACAGGGAACGCGCCGCCGATTTAAACGCGATGTTTGCCGATCCCGATGTAGACGCCATCTTTTGTGTTCGTGGAGGTTATGGATCGGGTAGATTACTGCGCGATCTCGACTATGAGGTAATCAGAGCAAACCCCAAGATCCTGATGGGCTACAGCGACATTACAGCGTTGCTTAACAGCATCAATTTGCATACCGGGCTGATGACTTTTCATGGGCCCATTGCGGGCACCAATTTTTCTGAATACTCCCTGGAGCAATATCGTAGAGTGCTGGTCAATCCCACTGCCCAGACTCGAATTGGTGAACCCCCACCGTTCGAAACTTCTCCCGGTGTCGTTGAACGTACCAATCGATTAACACCCATAGTTTCCGGCAGCGCGGAAGGACATTTAGTCGGGGGTAATCTCTCGCTACTGGTTACCCTGATGGGAACTCCTTACGAGCC